>JADFNF010000026.1 GCA_022563485.1 Fidelibacterota bacterium
CGATACCCCGACTTTACTCTCTGTGTTGGACTTTACAGCCACGCCAATGGGGAGCCGGATGATGAAACAATGGCTCCAACACCCGTTGCTTTCCCGCAAACAGATTGAGTATAGGCAAAAATGTGTAGAAGAATTATTAGGCCATAAAAATGAACGCAACAAGCTACACAAACTATTACAGTCTATATTTGATATGGAACGCTTGTTAGGGAAAATTGTAACCGGCCGCGCTAATGGCCGAGATGTGATTAACCTGAAAAATTCTTTGGCGATTTTAACACCGATCAAACAGTTACTGACCGCTAAACCATTCACAATCCTGGCAAAAACCGCAAACGAGATCAATATACTGGATGGGCTAAAAAAAGAGATCGAAAATGCTATCGTTGAAGCACCTCCCAATTCAATCCAGGATGGTGGTTTGATAAAACCAGGTTTTAGCAAGGAACTGGATGACCTGCGCGATATCGCCGATCATGGCAAAGACTGGATTGTCAATTACCAGCAAAGGGAACGCGCTTCAACAGGTATTTCTTCCCTGAAGATAAGTTATAACAAGGTTTTTGGGTATTACATTGAGGTGAGCAAGGGCCATATTCACCTTGTGCCTGAGCACTATGAACGCAAGCAGACCCTGGTGAACGCCGAGCGCTACATCACGCCGGAGCTCAAGGAATACGAGGAGAAAGTGCTGTCGGCGGAGGAACAGATCCAGGTCCTGGAGCGGGAACTTTTCGAGGAGCTCCAGAAGCGGGTCATGACCCGGGCCCGCGACATACAGGCCAATGCCCGTATTCTGGCAGCGGTGGATATTGCCTGCGCCCTGGCCGAGGTGGCCCAGCGCAACGACTACACCCGGCCGGTGCTGGTCGATGAGCCGGTCCTCAGTCTGACCGATTCCCGCCATCCGGTGGTGGAGACCCTCCTGCCCCTGGGCGAAAGGTTCACCCCCAACGACCTGGAGATGGACCCGGAAACCAGCCAGATTCATATCATCACCGGGCCCAACATGTCCGGTAAGAGCACCTTCCTGCGGCAGGTGGGACTGATTGTGGTGCTGGCCCAGCTGGGGTCCTTCGTTCCGGCCCGGGCGGCCCGGATCGGCATGGTGGATCAGGTCTTTACCCGGGTGGGGGCCAGCGACAACCTGGCCGGGGGGGAGAGCACCTTCCTGGTGGAAATGGTGGAGACCGCCAAGATACTGAATAATGCCACGGCCCGCAGTCTGGTGCTCCTGGATGAGATCGGTCGCGGAACCTCCACCTATGACGGACTTTCCATCGCCTGGGCCGTGACGGAGTACATGCATCAGAACCCGCAGGTGGCCGGCAAGACCTTGTTTGCCACCCACTACCATGAGTTGGTGGCCCTGGCCGATACGCTGCCCAGGGTAAAAAACTTTAATGTTGCCGTCCGTGAACATGGACAAGACGTGGTGTTCCTGCGTAAGATCGTGCCCGGCGGCGCCGACAAGAGCTATGGCATTCACGTGGCGCAGATGGCGGGCCTGCCGCCGCAGGTCATTCGGAGGGCCGGGGCGGTGCTGGCCTCCTTGACCAGCCAGGATAAGGGGATCGCTACCATCGAGGTGGGGCACGAACCCGACCTTCAGGTCGATCTTTTCGCCGCCCGGGAACAACGCCTCCGCGAAGACTTTGAACAGATCGAGACCGATAACCTCACTCCGATAGAGGCACTGAATTTGCTGGATAAACTGAAAAAGAAGCACGGCCTGTGATGCCTGGGAGCGTTTTAAGTCACGAGTCTCGAGTTCCAAGTTTCGGGTTTCGGGTCAGTCCGGGCCGGTTGGTGCTGCCCCTGCTACTGCTACTGCCACTCTCTTTAACCGCCCAGGCCAAGTATGCCGGTGAGCTATTTGAATTTCCCGGCGATGCCCGGAGCGTGGCGATGGGCGGGACCGGGGTGGCCAGCACCCACCAGGCAGCCACCGGCTTTTACAATCCGGCACTCATCGGCCAGCCGCACCAGCCCAGCCTGATCCTGGCCCACCGGGAGCAGTTTGGCGGGGTGGTCAACGCCGACTTGGTGGCCGCAAATTTTCCTCATCTGCCCGGTCTGGCGATACACCTGGGCCTGGTACGGCGGGGGGTGGATGATATTCCAGATACCCGCTCAGCGCTGGACGACCGCAACGGTAACGGCCTGCTGGACGACGATGAGCGCCTGATAACCGAAAATATCCGGTATTTCAATCAGCGGGAATGGGGGCTGTTGATCTCGGTGGCACGGAAAAATCAGCTCGGTTGGCACTTCGGAGCGAGCGCAAAAATCGTGGGCCAATGGCTGGCAGGGGAGCTGGGCATGGGGCTGGGGTTTGACCTGGGGGCCTGGCGCAGGCTGCACCCGGCTCTGTCCCTGGGCATCATGCTTCAGGATATCACCACCACGCAGGTGCATTGGAGCACGGGACGGTGGGAGACCACGGCTCCCCGAATAACAACGGGCCTGCGCCTCGACCTTACCGTACCGGTCATCAACTGGCCCCTGGCCCTGGAGGGCGAGATCACCAGCCGGCTGGACGGTGAGCGCCTGGAGCGCAGCTTCCAGCTGGGACGGGCAAGTGTGCTGTCCCGGGTGGGAGTGGCCCTCAGTCTCAATGATAATATGGCCCTGCGGGCCGGCAGCGCTACTTTGTATCCCTTTACCCTAGGGATGGGCCTGAATTTTCCCGCTTTCAGTGTCGATTATGCCTTTGTCAGTGATACGGGAGCCCGGGTTTTTGAACCCACCCACCAACTTTCCCTTACCCTTTACCTGGAAACCCTGCGTGAATTCCTCGGGGCTGGATGAGGCGACGGCCTGGGTATTGGACCCGAATTGACAGTAGATTCACTCCCATTCTATCTGGTGGATATTTAAGACTTTATCAAATTGCTATCATTGCATTTCGCTGCAAGGATAGTTAGCTTTAATATGTGGATTGAGGTGCTTTGAGTGTTAGTGAGTATGACCGGATATGGCCAGAGCCAGCTGACGCGGGAAGGGATGACCCTCTCCACCGATATACAGTGTCTCAATGGGCGGTTTTTTGACTTGGCGGTGAGGTTGCCGCGGGGGATGCAATCTCTCGAACCGCTGGTCCGTCAGACGACGCAGAAGGTTATTTCCCGGGGTAAGATTTCCGTATCTGTTGTGCTGACCGGGAAAAATGAAGGTGGCGCCGATCCCCGCATTGATACCGTTCGGCTGCGGCAATATCAGCAGCTATTTCAGAAAATCCAGGATGAGTTGGGCCTGGCGGATGGACCAACTTTTGCTCACTATGTGTCGCTCAACGATGTCATCCTGGGGGATGAGGTGGACCGGACGGGCCTGCAGAAGACCCTGCTGACCGAGGGTCTGGATACGGCCCTGCGCGATGTGCAGGCGATGCAGCAGGCGGAAGGGGCCAACCTGGGCGCCGACCTGCTGATGCGCATCGGTTTGGTGCGTCGTGAGGCGCAGGGGATTGAGGAGCAGGCCCAGCAACACCGGACCGAAGATCTGGAGCGGTATCGCACCCGGATTCAGGAACTTGTGAGAGGGGTAATGGTTGATGAGGGCCGACTCCTGCAGGAAGTTGCTATGATGGCCGAAAAGCGGGATATCGCCGAGGAATGCACGCGGCTCAACAGTCATCTGGACCTGTTTGAATCCTATATGGACGGGGTTGAGCCTGCCGGTAAAAGGCTGGGCTTTCTGCTCCAGGAGATGGGGCGGGAGGTCAATACCATCGGCTCGAAAACTAACCGGATTGAGATCAGCCACACAGTGGTGCGCATGAAGGATGAACTGGAAAAAATTCGCGAACAAGTACAAAACATTTTATGAGCAGGGGCCGTCTGGTGGTGATCAGCGCCCCCTCGGGAGCGGGAAAAACGACTATCTGCCGGCGGCTGGAAAGGGATCATCCGGAGTGGCGTTTTTCGGTATCAGGCACCACACGCCCTCAGAGAGACCACGAGACGAACGGTAAGGACTATTATTTTCTCACCGATGATCAGTTTGATGAGAAAGTGTCCAAGGGTGAGTTCCTGGAATGGGAATGGGTCCATGGTTACCGGTACGGAACGCTCCACCAGGCACTGGAAGAGGCTCTGGCCAACGGGGAGACCCTGTTGCTGGATGTGGATGTGAAGGGTGGCGTCAACATCAAGCAGCAATTTTCCGGGGATACCATCGCCATCTTTATTGATCCGCCCGATATGGAGACCCTGGCAGCTCGTTTGAAGCGTCGCGGCACGGAAGATCCGGCCATCATCAAGCAGCGGTTGGCGCGTCTCCCGCAGGAGCTCGCTTACAAGCAAGATTACGATCATGTGGTGGTTAACGATAATTTGGAAACGGCAATCAACGAAGTTGAGGCTATACTAAAGGAGGTAGAATGAAGGTAGAGACGTTGTCATTTCAAGAGATTCTCAAGCGCACACCGGACATATTTGAAGCGGTGGTCGTACTCGGCCAGAGAGCTTTGCAGATCAATGCTCGCCGCTCGGCGGAGCGTCAGGTCCTGGAAGAGGACTATTTTGAAGAGGAATACCCGATGGAGGAGGCGGTGGAAGACCCAGATTATGTGGAAGAGGACAAGTCTACGGTCCTGGCCATGGAGGATTTCTTCGATAAGCGCCTCACATGGAACTATCCTGAGGAGGAACGGGCGGATGCCGATAATAAACCGGGGAAGACACCTTCGTCGTAATGGCTCAAGCTGTCGAAAATGCGGTCCGCTATTTCCAGCGACACCGTGCTCTGTATGGTGACCAACTCATCTTGGGGGCGCCGGAGCTGGGTGTCAAACCAGCTCCGGCAGATCAAGTAGAGGGGGATCAGCTGGGGACTCTGGCGGCCTTTAACCAGGATATCCGTAACTGCCAGAAGTGCCCTTTGGGAGCGACCCGGACTGAATTTGTCTTTGGTGTCGGCAACCCCGAGGCGGACCTGGTTTTCATCGGGGAAGCGCCTGGCGCGCAGGAGGACCTGGCGGGTGAGCCGTTTGTGGGCCGGGCCGGCAAGCTGCTGGATCAAATCCTGGCGGCCATCGATCTTTCACGGCGGGAGGTTTATATCCTCAACGTCCTCAAGTGCCGGCCGCCGGGAAACCGGGACCCCCAGCCACCGGAAGTGGAACAGTGCGAGCCTTACCTTCAGGAACAACTTCGTATCATTCAGCCCAAACTCATCGTTACATTAGGGCGGGTTGCCGCCAAGACCCTCCTGCGGGTGGATGAGAGCCTGCAAAAGATGCGGAAGCAGGTATACCACTATCAGGGCGTGGAGGTGCGGGCCACCTATCACCCGGCGGCCCTGTTGCGCAACCCCGGATGGAAGGCCCCGGCGTGGGAGGATTTTCAGGCGATTCGGGACCGCTACCGGGAACTCACGGGACGACCACCCCTAGTGAAAAATGGGGTGCAGGTCTCCACCGGGAAAGGAATGTGAGGCTGATAGCATGGCGGAAGTGAAGAACGGCGAATCTGTCCGAGTGGGCGGCCAGCCGGACGGGTTGCGCCTGCCGCCGCAGAACCTGGATGCGGAGCAGGCCGTGCTGGGAGCCATCCTTATTGACCCCAAGTCCATCGACCGAGTGATGCCCCTGCTGCCTGAGAGCGCCTACTACAAAGAGGCCCACAACCGCATCTATGGGGCTATGCTGGAGCTACAAAACATCGGGGAGCCCATTGATACGGTGACCCTGACGAATTTCCTGACCAAGCAGGGGCTGCTGGATAAAGTTGGAGGCGCCTATTACATCACCGGTTTGATGGAGGCTCTGCCCTCGGCCGCCAACGTTGAGCACTATGCCCAGATCGTCAGGGAGAAGCATGTTTTGAGGGAGATTATCAGCACCGGACAGCAGCTGATCTCCGATGCCTATCAGGGGGAAGAGGAACCCAATGAGCTGTTGGACATGGCCGAGCACCGCCTCTTTGATCTTCAACGCCGCACTCAATCGGCCAAGGATTTTGCCATTAAACCCATCCTCACTGAGGCCTTCAACATCCTGGATGAGCGGCATAGCAAAAAGAAGCATCAACCCTATTCAGGCATCCCTTCGGGCTTTAACGATCTGGACGATATGACCGACGGCTTCCAGCCTGCCGACCTGGTAATCCTGGCGGGACGCCCATCGATGGGCAAGACGGCCCTGGCCCTCAATGTGGCCCGGAATGCGGCTGGCAGTCAGCACAGGGTGGGGATTTTCAGTATGGAAATGTCCAACTACCAGATCGCCATGCGGGTGCTCACGGCAGAGGCGAAAGTGGACTCCCACAAAGTTCGCCGGGGAACGCTCCCCAGCCGGGAGTGGAAAAGGCTCTCCATGGCCGTGGGCAATCTCTCCGACCTCCCCATCCATATTGATGATACCGCCGGGATGAATATTCTCGATCTGCGCTCCCGCATCAGGCGGTTCAAGGCCGACTACGATGTAGAATTGGTGATTATCGATTACATGCAGCTTTTGTCCGGGCACGGCCGCACCGAAAACCGCCAGCAGGAGATGTCGGAGATTTCCCGGTCGCTCAAGGCCCTGGCCCGGGAACTGAATATTACCGTCCTGGCCCTTTCACAGCTCTCCCGGGCCCCTGAGCAGCGGCCGGGGAGGGATAAACGTCCCATCATGTCGGACCTGCGGGAGTCGGGGGCCATCGAGCAGGACGCGGATATGATTCTCTTTCTGTACCGTCCCATCGTCTATTCACGGGACGAAAAAGACATCGGTGTGGCCGAGCTCATCATAGGCAAACAGCGCAACGGTCCCACCGGAACCATCAAACTTTCCTTCGATCAAAACTTCGCCCGTTTCAGATCCTACATCCCTGAAGATGCGCTAGCCGGATTGCCTACCGAAGGGCCGCCCTTTTGATGGTCGTAGACACGCTCAGGCAGGTCCTGCCCCGCAGCGGCCGCTATCCGGCAAAATTCCGGGCGATGGTCGAAAATATGAACCTGGAAGATCACCAGGGGAAAGACATCGAGGGATTTCTCTGGAGAGCCTATCAACTGGCCGGGGAAGCCCATGCCGGGCAGCTGCGCAAGTCGGGAGAGCCCTATTTCGAGCATTGCTACCAGACGGCCCTGCTCCTGTCGGAATGGAACATGGACCCCATTACCGTCGCCTCCGGGCTGTTGCACGACGTTATCGAGGACACCGACTGCACCCAGGAGACGATCACCGAGCAGTTTGGGCCGGAAGTATGCCACCTGGTAGAGGGGGTGACCAAGCTGTCCGGCATCAAGTTCCGAAGCCACGCCGAGCGGCAGGCGGAGAACTATATGAAGATGCTTCTGTCGGTGGCCCGGGATATTCGAGTGATCATCATCAAGTTTGCCGATCGCCTGCACAATATGCGCACCATCAAGTATCTGCCCCTCATGAAGCAGCGGCGCATCGCCATTGAAACCCGCGATGTGTATGCGCCCCTGGCCCATCGCCTCGGTATGGCGCGGGTCAAGTGGGAATTGGAAGACCTGGCCTTGCAGACCATAGAACCCGAACAGTTTGCGGAGTTGGTGAAGAAAGTGCGGGACACCCGGGCCGAACGCGAAAAGTATATCGAGAAATTTGTACGGCCCATTCGTGAGCAGCTCGACAGTTTCCAAATCGAGGCCACGGTGATGGGCCGGCCCAAGAGCTATTACTCCATCTTCGGCAAGATGCAACGGCGACGCGTCGATTTTGAGGAGATCTACGACCTGCTGGCTATCAGGCTCATCGTAAACCGGGCCGACGAATGCTATGCCGCCCTGGGCATAGTCCACCAGCTCTATACTCCCGTTCAGGAGCGGTTCAAAGATTTCATTGCTACCCCAAAATTGAACGGCTATCAGTCCATTCACACCACGGTGGTCGGTCCCCAGGGGAAGGTGGTGGAGATACAATTTCGCACCGCCGAGATGGACCGGACCGCCGAGAGCGGCGTGGCCGCCCACTGGCGTTATAAGGAGGACGATCAGGGGCACCCCACCAGCCTGGATCGTCAGGTCCGTTGGCTGAGGGATCTGGTGGAGATCGTCCAGAATGATAAGTCCACACCCGAGGAATTTCTGGAACTGCTCAAGATCGACCTGTTCAAGGATGAGATATTCGTTTTTACACCCAAGAGGGATCTCATTCAGTTGCCGGTGGGGTCTTCCCCAGTGGACATGGCCTTTGAAGTCCATACTGAAGTGGGTCTGCACTGCGTAGGTGCGCGGGTCAACGGCAAGATCGTGCCGTTGAACAGCAAGCTGCACAGCGGCGACACGGTGGAGATCATCAGCTCGGAGCACCAAAACCCCGGGGCGGCCTGGCTCAAATTTGTCCAGACCAGCAAGGCCAAGACCCACATTCGACGGTTCGTACGCCGGGCTCAGCTGGTTGAAAGCATCCGGCTGGGACAGGAGATGCTGGGAAAGGCCCTACGCCGCTTGAAGCTGACCTCTCTGAAGAAGGAGATCCACAAGGATTCGGCCAAGGCGGGCTACGATTCGGCGGATGCGCTTTACGGGGCTCTGGGAAGGGGCGATGTCACCGTTCGGCAGGTCATTGAAACGTTCGTGCCCAATCCGGAGCCCGAGGGGCTGGGATTCGGCAAAAAAATCGGTGAAACCCTGTCGCGCCGCCTGCGCAAGTCAGCCCAGGGCGTCCGGGTGGATGGCATTTCCGACCTGCTCATCGCCTTGGGCAAGTGCTGCAATCCCATTCCCGGCGACGAGATTATTGGGTTTGTCACCCGGGGACGGGGGATCACCGTGCACCGTATATCCTGCGCCAACCTGCCTTTGCTGGGCGAAGATCAGGACCGTTACGTAGAAGTGGAATGGGACGTGAATAAACGGCAGGATTTCACTGTGCAGCTCAAGATCGTTGCCGAAGACCGAAAGCATTTTCTGAAGGAACTTACCGAGTACACCTCGAAACTCAACACCAACATTTCAAGCATAGATATGGTTGTGGAAGACGGCATCATGACCCTGAATATGGCCATAGATGTCGATGGCACACGCAAACTTCAACGCATTCAGGACCGGGTTCGAATGATACCAGGAATCATCTACATGGAGCGCATTTAACTATGGACTTTAGCAAATTCAAAAGTGTTACCTACACCAAAAAGGACGTAACCCAACGGGTGGCTGAAAAGATGGAGGTGCCCGTATCCCAGATGAAGGCCCCCGTGGATGCCGTCTTTGAGGTCCTGCGGGAGATCATGAGTCAGGACCTTCCCAAGCTGCGGGTGGAAATTCGGAATTTTGGTGTCTTCGAGATCAAACCGACCAAAGCGAAGCCCCGGGCCCGCAACCCACGGACCAATGAGGAAGTATACGTCCCCCCGCGGCGAAAGAGCCACTTCAAACCGGGCCGTAAGCTCCGGCAAGTTCTCAGGGCGCCGTTGGACGAACTGTAGGAATCCGCCCCAGTGCCCCGCATTCTCGGCATTGATTATGGTGAAAAGCGTGTGGGGCTGGCGGTGTCTGATCCGCTGAACATCATTGCTCAACCACTGATCACCCTGATCCGTGAGGATTCGGTGGGGTGGTGGCATCAACTGGAAGCCGTCGTCGTGGAGCAGGAAATCGTGACAATCGTGGTGGGCTATCCGCTCACCATGAAAGGCACCAAGTCCGCTCAGACCGAGAAGGTGGACCGCTTCATCCTCGATCTGGGAGAGCGGATGACGATCCCCATCGATCGCTACGATGAGCGCCTGACCTCCGTGGCTGCCCAAAGGGCACTCATCCAACAAGGAATCAAAGCCAGTCGTAACAAGGAGGCCGTGGACTACACCGCCGCCGCGCTGATTCTCCAGGATTACCTGGACTCCCGGGGTTGAACGGCTCAAAGATTCTGCTCTGGTACCGGAACCTCTCCACGGAGTGGAAGATGGTCCTTGCCGGTGCCGTTACCGGCCTCAGTTTCCCGCCCGTCTCCCTGGCTTTCCTGGCCTGGATTGGATTGGTGCCACTCATTCGGGCCTGGCTACAATCCAACTCACCGTCCCGTTCCGGGTATTACGGTTTCCTCTGGTCTCTGGGCTTCCTTTTTGTGACTTTATACTGGGTGGCGTTCAACAACGGTACGTACTGGTGGGCGGCCCTGATGAGCATGATCGCCCTGGTCCTCTTCCTATCACTCAACTATATCTTCATCGGCTGGTGGTTCGGTTGGCTGCAAGCCCGCTGGGGCCGCCTGGCCCTCTGGTCGCTGCCCCTCATTTGGGTGAGTGTGGAGTTTCTGCGCAGCTTCGGGACTCTCGGGTTTCCCTGGATTGCCCTGGCCAACTCCCAGACGGTCCTGCTGCTGCCGATCCAGAATGCCGAGATCACGGGCATTTATGGAATAAGTATGTGGGTGGTGCTGCTGAATGTCCTCCTGGTGGAATACCTGGAGGGCCAGGAAACGCAAAGGGCCGCGCTGACCCTGGTGGTGATCTTTCTGTTCCCGTGGGTCGGTGGTTGGCTCCTGCTGCCGGAGGTGCCGCCAGCCACTTTCAAGGTGGGGGTGGTGCAACCGAATGTGAACGCCCTTGAGAAATGGGTGCCGGAAGTCAGGCGCGAACACTTCGAACAGCTTAACGCGCTCACCACTACGCTGGCGGCGGACTCGCCCCAGGTTGTGTTCTGGCCGGAGGCGGCCACTCCCGCCTATTTGCGCAAGGGAGGCCGACCTTATTTGCTGGCCATCCAGGAGGTCCTCCGGGAACTGAAATTTCCGGTGGTGACCGGTATGCCCGACTACCGGCGACAATCGGGCGACGAGGTGCGCTATTACAACGCGGTGGGCTACATTGATAGCCTGGGTCTCCGTGAGCAGCAGTACAATAAAATCCAGCTGGTCCCATTCGGGGAATATATCCCCCTCTCCGGATGGATTCCGGCCCTGAAGGCCCTGAATCTGGGACAGGGCAATTTCGCCCAGGGTGACGACTACACGGTATTTGAAGTCGACTCTGTCCCTTTCAGCGTAGGGGTGTGCTTTGAAACCACCTTCCCGGGGCTGAATCGCAACTTCGTGCGCGCGGGAGCTACCTTCCTGGTAGGGGTGGTGAACGATGCGTGGTACCGGACCTCCTCCGGCCCTTATCAACATGCCGCCCAGTTTCGTTACCGGGCCGTGGAGTTGCGCCGGCCGGTGGTACGGGCCGCCAATACGGGCATCAGTCTGGTGATTGATCAGGCCGGTAGAACGGTGGCTCGTCTGGGACTCAATGAGGAAGGGGCCTTCACGGCGGGAATTGCCCCAGCGACGGGGTTGACGTTCTACGCCCGCTACGGGGACCTGTTCGCCTGGCTCACCGTCCTGGCCGCACTGGGCAGCACCGGATGGGCCTACCGGGACAAATTATCCGCCTGGATTCCCATGGGACAGGCCAAGGCTCGGGGCGATGGGGCTTAGATCGCTGCAGGGGGGGGCGTGGATGCTGACGTTGGCCCTGGTGATCAGTGGCCTGGAGTTCCTTCCGGCCCAGTCGGTCGATCCAGCGGCGAAAAAGGCGGCGCTGGTGCGGTCGCTCATCCTGCCCGGATGGGGACAGCACTACCTGGGCGCCCATCGCGCAGCCCGTCGCTTGGCCGTGACCGAAGTGGGGCTATGGCTCGGTTTTATCGTCTTTCGCGATGGCGCCCAATGGTATCAGCAGGACTACCGGGCCTATGCCGCGGTCCATGCGGGGGTTGACGCCCTTACCAAATCGAGGCCGGACATCTACTACTTCAACCTGGGTCATTACGACTCGATCACGGCCTATAACCAGGACCAGCTGCGCCGCCGTGAACTGGACGACGTCTATACCATCGGGGTGGGCAAAGACTGGCAGTGGGATGACCCCGCGAACCGTACGCAGTACCGGGATCTGCGGCGAATCAGTCTGAAACTTGCCAAGGTCGCCACATTTACTCTCGGCGGCATGATCGTGAACCGTTCCCTGGCTGCACTGCACATCCTGTTTTTATCGCGCGGCAGCAGTCCGGCAGAGGCGCAGTTCACGCCCCTTCCGTTCGGTGGGATGGTGAAGCTCAGGTGGGCATTTTAATGCCGGCTCGTCCAGGATCGCTGCTCCGCAGGGGCTAACGGCGCGAGGGTCGCTGACTGCGCATCCCTCCAGGCAGCTAAATGGACGTTGGGTGGGGTGCATGACGATATTTCTAGGCAGCGCGGGATGGGTAAATTAAACTTCAAGCTGCTGGTTGAATATGATGGAACGGCTTTCCACGGCTGGCAGTCCCAACCGGCGGACCGGACGGTCCAGGACGCACTGGAGGCGGCCCTGAAAAAAGTGACGGGGCAGCAGCGGGTGAGCGTCATTGGGGCCGGGCGTACGGACGCCGGTGTCCATGCCCTGGGGCAAGTGGCCCATGTGAAGTTGGACACGAACCTATCTGCCGAACGCCTCCGAATGGCCGTCAACAGCAACCTGGCGGAAGACCTGCGCGTGCAGAACATTGAGATTGTTGGAGACGATTTCCATGCCCGATTCAGCGCCGTCCGTCGACGGTACAGCTATACGATTACCACTGCCCAGCCGGTGATCGGGCGGCAATACGTCTGGTCGCCCAGGCAGGTCTCCAAACAGGGCCTCGACCGGGAGGTGCTGGCACAATGCGCTCAAAGGGTCCTGGGACACCACGATTTTTCCGGCTTCGCCAAAGCCAATATGGAAAGTGACTCCACCATGTGCCATGTGGATACTTCCTTGTGGGAGCCGTCCGGGTCCCGGCTGGTCTACCATATCGCCGCTGACCGGTTCCTCCATCACATGGTCCGTTACCTGGTGGGGACGATGGTGGAGGTGGTCCGGGGACGCTATACGGTGGACCAGTTTGCCGCTCAGGTTCGCCAGGGGACTAGCGAGCTCACAATATACCGGGCTCCAGCCTCGGGGCTAGTCCTGGAGGAGGTGCAGTACGCACCACCCAACCAGCATGAGGCATGAATGTGATGATCTATCGGCATAAACTCAAACCGGTGATGGGCCATTGGCGGGCTGCGGGGGACCGGCCCTCGCCCGCCGTGTGGCTCCTAATTGGCCTGCTTACCCTCTGGGGCCAGGGGGTCCGGGGGCAGGACCGGCCCGATTTGGCCCGAAGCCGCGAGACCGCCATCACCCGGTCGATTGAGCAGGTGGCCCCGGCTGTGGCGGGCATCAACGTGGTGAAGTTGCAGCGGGGTCCCCGAGGCTACAGCATGTTGTTTGATGATCCTATCTGGTTCAGTATCCTGCCGGAAATCTATCGTCAGGTAGAGAGCCTGGGGTCGGGGCTGGTGATCTCTTCGGATGGGTACGTGGTCACCAACGCCCACGTGGTGGAGAATGCAGCCGAGGTCGTTGTGACCCTTTCGGGAGGACGTCAGTACCAAGTGGAGCAAATTTTTACCGATCCGCTTTCCGATATCGCCCTGCTCAAAATCAACGCCCAGGATCTGCCCGGCGTCAAGCTCGGCGACTCCAATGATCTGATGATTGGGGAATGGGCCATCGCCCTGGGCAATCCCCTGGGCCTGTTCGATGTGAGCAAGCAACCCACGGCCACGGTAGGGATTATCAGCGGCCTGCATATGGACTTTGGCCATAAGGCCCCGGGGCGGGTCTACCAGGACATGATCCAGACCGACGCCGCCATCAATCCGGGCAACAGTGGCGGGCCGCTGGTCAACGCCACGGGGGAGGTGATCGGGATCAACAGTTTTATTTTTACCGGGGATGAATACTCCAGCGGCTCCATCGGGATCGGTTTCGCCATACCCATCAACCGGGTCATGGAGATCGTCTCGGACTTGAAGACCAAGGGGCGGGTGAATCGGGATATCCGTACCGGTCTGGTTGGTCAACCGGTAGATCGCTATTTTCAAACCTACCTGGGTCTGTCCGAGCGCCGGGGGTTCCTGATCACGGCGATTGACGAGGGCAGCGCTGGGGAACAGGCCGGTCTGCAGATAGGCGATGTTATTTTGGAGGTCAACGGCCGGCCGGTCAATAGCAAGCGGGATTTTATCAATATCATCGATGAGGACCTGGTAAAGGTCGGAGATGTGCTTGAACTGACGATCTGGCGCGCCGGCGCTGAGGTCATGATACTCCTGAAGTTGGGATGAGCAGATGATCCCCCGCTACACGAACCCCGTCATGCGGGAAATCTGGAGCGACCAGCACAAGTACGAGACCTGGCTGAAGGTGGAGATCGCCGTGTGCGAGGTGCTGGCCGAACAGGGCAGTATACCGTCTGAGGCCCTGGATACCATCAAGACCAAGGCGGCCTTCGATGTGGGGCGCATCGATGAGATCGAGCTCACCACCCGGCACGATGTCATCGCCTTTTTGACCAACGTGGCCGAGATGGTGGGGCCCGAGTCCCGGTTCATTCACCTGGGTATGACCTCCTCCGATCTGCTCGATACCTCCCTGGCCCTGCTGTGCGTGGAGGCCGGGGCGCAAATCCAGGGACGGATGGAAACCTTTCACCGGCTGCTGCGTGAGAAAGCCCTGGAGCACAAGTTCACCTGGCAGATCGGTCGATCCCACGGCGTGCATGCCGAGCCCATTACCTTTGGCCTGAAACTGGCCCTGTGGTCGGAGGAAATGGGCCGGAACCTGGTGCGGTGGAAGGCCGCCCTGGATGGGATTGGCACCGGCAAACTATCGGGCGCCGTCGGCACCTTCGCCCACCTGTCTCCCGATGTGGAGCAGCAGGTCTGCGAGCGGCTGGGCCTCAAACCGGCCAGCGTCTCCAACCAGGTGGTGCAGCGTGACCGCCATGCCGAGTACCTGTCGGCCATGGCCATTGCCGGGGCGACCCTGGAAAAAATTGCCCTGGAGATTCGTCACCTCCAGCGGACGGAAGTGCGGGAGGTGGAGGAGCCGTTCAAAAAAGGGCAGAAGGGGTCGTCGGCCATGCCCCATAAGCGCAATCCCATTGTCACCGAGCAGATATGCGGACTGGCGCGGCTCCTGCGGACCAACGCCCTGGCCGGTCTGGAGAACGTGGCCCTGTGGCACGAGCGGGACATTTCCCACTCCTCGGTGGAGCGGGTGATCCTCCCCGATTCCACCACCCTGCTCGACTACATGCTCATGAAGATGACCGATCTCATAGGGGGCCTGGTGGTCTACCCTCACCGCATGCTGGACAACCTGAATCTCACCGGGGGCCTCATCTTCAGCCAGGGGGTGCTCCTGGCGCTGGTGGGCAAGGGGCTGACGCGCGAGGATGCTTACGGCCTCGTGCAGCGCCATGCCATGGAGGCGTGGGAGGAGGGGGGTGATTTCGGCCAACGGCTCAAGGATGACCCTGACGTTTCGGCCCTGCTTTCGCCTGATGAGATCGAAGGCTGCTTCAACTATGACAACCTGCGTCACAGTATTGACGCAATATTTGAACGCATCAATATTAAGGAAGCCACATCATGATAAAAGGTAAGATGTTATACGAGGGCAAGGCCAAGCAGGTCTTTGCCACCGATGATCCAACCCTCCTGATCCAACGTTTTAAGGATGACGCCACCGCCTTTGATGGCACGAAGAAATCGACCATCGCCGGGAAAGGGGTGGTGAACAACCGCATCGCCAGCCACATGTTCGATCTGCTGGAGAAGCGGGGGGTGCCGACCCATTTCGTGGAGCAGCTCGATGACCGGGAGATGCTCATCCGGGCTCTGGAAATGGTGAAGGTGGAAGTGATCATGCGCAACGTGGCGGCCGGCTCGATTTGCCGCCGGTACGGGACGGAGGAAGGGCTGGTCTTTGATGAGCCAATTCTGGAGCTGTACTTCAAGAGTGACCCCCACCACGATCCCCTGATGAATACTGAGCACATCATTCAATTTCAGTTATGCACAGCCGAGACGCTGGCGGAAATGTCAGGCATGGCCCGCAAGATCAATACGATCATGCGGGAGTTCTTTCACTCCATCGGGATCAACCTGGTGGATTTCAAGCTGGAGTTCGGCCTCGCTGGTGACCGGGTGCTCCTGGGGGATGAAATTTCCCCCGATACGTGCCGTTTCTGGGACCTGAAGACCGGGGAGAAACTCGACAAGGACCGCTTCCGGTTTGACCTGGGGAAAGTTG
Organism: Fidelibacterota bacterium; assembly: GCA_022563485.1. Taxonomy (GTDB): domain Bacteria; phylum Fidelibacterota; class Marinisomatia; order SCGC-AAA003-L08; family TS1B11; genus JADFNF01. Next base: position 16,047 of record JADFNF010000026.1, read on the forward strand.
ACGAGGCCTATCAGGAAATGCTGGCCCGGGTCACAAGTGCTTAAGATGGCTCCGGAAGGGCGGATCATCCTGCTACCGCTCTTGAGCCTGGCGCTAGTGGCCACCGCGGGACTGGTCTGGGTGCCCCAGGTTTGGCTGAAGACCCTCGCCGGTCTTATGTGGCTGCTCGTGGTCTTTTCCCTGCAGTTTTTCAGGGACCCGCAACGGGGACTTCCGGTGGATTCCAGGGCTTTCATCAGTCCGGCGGATGGAAGGGTGGTGGCCATCGAGGCCATCGGGTACGACGATGACTTGCAGGCCGAGGCGTTGCGAATTTCGATCTTTCTTTCCATCTTTAATGTACACGCCCAATGGGTTCCCATCAATGCCCACGTAGAGGAGACCCGGTACCAGCGGGGCAAGTTCCTGGTGGCATTCAATCATCGGGCCAGCCATGAAAACGAACAAGGGGTAACCCTTTTTACCTCAGAAGGGGGTAAATTCATGGTTAAGCAAGTTGCCGGGGCGATTGCCAGGCGGATTCTGAGTTAT
>JADFNF010000196.1 GCA_022563485.1 Fidelibacterota bacterium
GAGAAGAGCAGGACGAACAGGAAAACAACCTGCCTGACTGAGGATGGAGTTATCATACTCTCGTGTGCTAGCCCTCCTTGGGTCGTGCTCCTGGGCAGGCCCCACGGGGGACCGGATACCCTGCGGCGGCGGAGCTCGGCTACCAAGGCAATGAATCTGGACGTGGGTTCGGGCATCTATCCAAGGTGGTGAACAGATGGAATATGGGGGGAATCACCTAGAAATACAAGCGAAAGAAAGCAAAAGCCCCCAGGTCATGCCGAGGGCTGAGGTGGTGGTATAGCTGCCCAAACCCACCCCATACACTCCGTGAAGTCCCCTCCATTTCAAGGGAGGGGATATAGGGGTGGCTTCTATCCGGCGGCAGGACGGGGGGCGGGAGTCGCTTCGAACCCTGGCTCAAAAAATCATATAGTCAGCTTCCCGTTCTGTCTAAATTGATGGCCGATCCTCAACGGGGGAGCCCCTGCACCCCGGGAATCCATTTTACCCCTTAAGGAGTGCTGATCCATGGAAGTTATCATCAAGGGCGATTACAACGGCATAAGCAAGGAGGCTGCTGCCTATATCGCCGACTTTTTATACCACAAGCCCAACGCGGTGTTGGGGCTGGCCACCGGGAGTACTCCCCTCGGGCTGTATAAGGAACTGATCCGTCTGCACGCGGATGAAGGGCTGGACTTTTCCAAGGTCATCACGTTCAACCTGGATGAATATGTGGGCCTGCCGCCCAGCCATGACCAGAGCTATCATTTCTTCATGTGGCAGAACCTTTTCAGCCATGTCAATATCAATCCTGAGAACGTGCATATCCCCAATGGAATGGCGAAGAATGTCACGGTTTTTTGCAGCTGGTATGAGGAGGAGATCGAGGCGTATGGCGGCATCGACATCCAAGTCCTGGGGATCGGCACGGATGGGCATATCGCTTTCAACGAGCCCGCTTCATCACTCGGCTCCCGCACGCGGCTGAAGACCTTGACCCAGCAGACCATCGATGACAACGCCCGTTTCTTCAAAAACGCCGAGGAGGTCCCCCGGTATGCGATCACCATGGGGGTGGGGACGATCATGGAGGCCCGGACCTGCATCCTGTTGGCCAGCGGAGAAAGTAAGGCGGACACGGTAGCCAAGGCCATTGAAGGGCCGGTCACCTCGATGGTTTCGGCCTCCGCTCTCCAACTCCATCCGAACGCCATCTTTGTCCTGGACGAACCGGCGGCCAGCGCATTGGAACTGCACGATTATTACCGGTGGGTCTACGAGAACAAGCCCAGGGAATCATAAAGCGCCAGTTGGAGGAGCGGGCAAATGGGACTGTTTATCTTGGAGGATAGTGGATACGAGCAGCTGTTGCCCCTGACCTGGCTGCGGCCGGTGTACGACTTACGCTGCGGGATTTTGACCCTGCGGGACAAAATCCTGAAAGCCTACGGTGTGGAAACGGGTGGTCTGGGCTGCCGGAGCTACCTGGCCCCGCTGGTCGCCGAGCAGAATCCGGGATTCATGGTTAACCAGGTTGCAGGGGAGAGCCTGCTCATCGTGAACGGCCGCGTGATCTGGAACGGTGAGCTGGCGCGGCAAATTCCCCTGGCGGGGCCGGACTGGGTCTACAAGGTTGGGGGCCAGGTGGTGGCGGCCCGCCTGAGCGGCGCGAACCTGGGGAAAATGAACTGGCAGACCCCTATCACCCACGAAAGTTTTCCCAAATTGGCCGAGGAGCAGGTCGAGGCGACCTTCATCACCTGGTTCTGGGACCTGCTGCACCATAATGCCGCCCAGTTGGTGGCCGACTTCGAGCTGCTGGCCCGACCGGGCCGGCTCGAAGGGGAGGTTCACCGGGGCGCACATCTGCTGGGTGAGGAGAGCATCTTCATTGCTCCGGGAGCCAAGGTCGGGCCGGGGGTGGTGCTCGACGCCGGGGAGGGTCCCATCTTCATCGATGAGAACGCCACGATCATGCCCCAGGCCGTGATCCGGGGGCCGGCCTATGTGGGCAAGCAGAGCATCATCAAGATTGGCGCGAAGATCTACGAGGGGACCTCCATCGGTGAGGTGTGCAAGGTGGGCGGCGAGGTGGTCCAATGCATCATCCACAGCTATGCCAACAAGCAGCACGACGGTTTCCTGGGCCATGCGTACGTGGGCATGTGGGTGAACCTTGGCGGCGGGACCAACAACAGCGATCTGAAGAATGACTATGGCGAGATCCGAGTGGAGATGGGCGGTGAGACGGTGGGCACCGGCTCCATGTTCGTGGGGTGCGCCATCGGCGACCACACCAAGACCGGGATCGGCACGATGATCAACACCGGCTCGGTGCTAGGGGTGGGGTGTAACCTCTACGGCGCGGGCCTGACGCCGAAAGAGGTGCCCAGCTTTTCATGGGGCGGCGCCGAAAGCCTGGTGGAGTATCGCCTGGAGAAGTTTTTGCAGGCGGCACGAAAGGTGATGGACCGGCGCAAGCAAGAACTGTCCCCGGTGGAAGAGGCGGTGATCCGGGACGTGTTTGCGGCCACGGCCGGCGAACGCGGCGCGGTAGGTGGAACCTAGAGGATAGTAGGGGGAAGAAGGGCAGTTCTTCGAGATCGCCGCGGGTACGTCCTCGCTAGGACGAGCAGGAAGGGCTGTTGGCCGGGGTAGGAGCGCCACCAGCAAGGGGCAGCGGTTGCCGTAAACAACAGCATAATCCCTTTGACAACCGGGCGATATCAGGTTACAATACCTGTGTACTAAAGCTACCCTAATTGGACCTGCCTTAATCGTTCAACGAACCATGAAATGAGGAGAGGGATCATGAATGAATATCAGATTGGCTCGAAACTGACCCGAGGCACGTTTTTAAAAAGCGCCGCCGCCGGTACGGCTGCCCTTATGGCGGTTAGCATGTTCCCAGGTTGCGGGACCCGGAAGACCATCGCCCTGGGCGTGCAGCTGTATTCGTTGCGCAACACCATGCCATCGGACGTAGCCGGGCATCTGGCAGGCATCAAGGCGATAGGGTATGAGGGGATCGAATTTGCCGGCTACTATGACCTGGAAGCGAAGGCGTTGCGTCAGATGCTGGACGACAATGGGCTGGAATGTTTTGGCTCCCATTTGCAGCTGAATGTATTACTGGGTGACCGGTTCGAAGAGACGGTTGAGGTCAACCAGATTTTAGGCAATAAGCGGCTGGTGGTGGCGTCCATGGGAGGGGGAGTCGACACCATTGACGCCTGGAAGCAAATGGCTGAAACCTTCAATGGGATTGCCGAGAAAGTGCGGCCCCTCGGTATGACGGTGGGCTTTCATAACCATACGATAGAGTTTACGCCCATCGATGGGCAGGTGCCGTTGGATTTATTTTACAACCAGACCCACAAGGAAGTCTTTCTGCAGCTCGATACGGGCCACGCGGTACACGCCGGGGTCGACCCGGTGGCCTACATAGAGAAGTTTCCCGGCCGCATCCCCAGCATCCATGCGAAGGAATGGACGGAATCGAACCCGGCGGCCCTGATTGGCGAGGGGGACGTGAACTGGCCACAGGTCCTGCATGCCTGCGAGACGGTGGGGGGGACGGAGGTCTATATCGTCGAGGAGGAGAGCGATGCCTACCCGGGGCTGGAAGGGATTGACCT
>JADFNF010000027.1 GCA_022563485.1 Fidelibacterota bacterium
CCCTGGCCCATGAGCATGGGCTAGGACTTGTTGAAGACGCGGCCCAAGCCCACGGCGCCGGTTATCATGGCACCCGTGTCGGGGCTTTGGGAGATGTGGGCTGCTTCTCTTTTCAATCTTCCAAAAATATGACCGCCGGTGAGGGCGGCATCCTTCTGACCAACGACCGGGACATCTATGAGCGGGCTTTCGAGGTGTATAACTGTGGCCGCACGCTCTCTGGACCGTGGTACGAGCACGTGGTCCCAGGGCTTAATTTCCGCATCTCCGCCTTCCAGGCGGCCATATTGCAGCACCAAATGTCCTACCTGGACGATTGGGCCGACACCCGTGAAACCAACGGCCGCTATCTCGAAGAACGCCTCAACGCCATCGAAGGGATCACCTGCGCCCAGCGCTACCCCGGCACAACCCGGAACGCCTATCACCTGCTTATCTTCACGTACGACAGCCGTCATTTCCACGGCCTACCCAAGGCGCACTTCCTGGAAGCGCTGAACGCCGAAGGGGTGGTGGCCACTGAGGGTTACCGCCCCGTCTATCGGCTGGCTTTTATGGAGCAGTCCGCTGGGCGACAGGAGGAACTTCCCGTCACCGAGCGAATTTGCCGCGATGGGATTTGGATTCGTCAGTTCGAGCTGCTAGGGAATCGCTCCCTGATGGACGGTATTGCGGAGGCCATTCTGAAGATCCAGGCTCACGCCGAGCGGCTTAAGGCACGGCCCTGAGCCCGCCCAAGGTCGGCCAAGGGAACCTGGAGATTACTAAGGGCTAATCGCCGGATTTACGCCCAGTCCGCCAGCACTTCCCGGGCATGCTCCTCGGGTTTCACCTTGGCATAGACCTTGTAGATTGCGCCACCCTCATTAATAAGGTAGGTCATCCGGCTGATCCCCTCGTATTCCCGGCCCAGGAATTTCTTGGGACCCCACACACCGTAGGCGGTGAGCATGTCGTGGCTCTCATCGCACAACATGGGGAAGGGGAAATCGTACTTCTCTATAAATTTCTTTTGCTTCTTCGGCGGATCAGCGCTGACACCGACGATTTGAATGCCCCGCTTCGCGTACTCCTGGAATTCATCACGGAATCCCTTGCCCTCGGTGATTCAGCCGGGGGTACTGGCTTTGGGGAAGAACCACAAGACCAGCTTACTGCCCTTGAAGTCGCTCAGGGACACAGACTTTTCATAGGCATCGGGGAGGGTAAAATCGGGGGCTTGAGCGCCGGTTTCAAGTAACATAATGTTTCTTCGCCATAAAATTGCCGTTTTAAGTTACGCCATTTACGACCTCGACCCAACCCCCTAGGAACCAGCACCGATCTGTCGGCTACCTAAAAAGCGTAGTAACAAAGAACTTGAATAAATAACTTGAACGGCAAAACCTAATATGAAACGACAAAACCATCTAATGCTAACCTTGAGCTGTCTCTTCTTCGTGCAGTGCGAAGACGGAATGCGCCCCAATACCCTGGATGAGATTCATTCCATAACCATGGAACCCGGACAGATCTACACTCTCATATTCACGCAGATCCTTGATACTCTACCCAGCCAGACAACCTACGCCGGCCGGGAGGAGCTCCTGAAAACACCCCTTCATGACCTGGTCGCCAAAGGCATCATCATCAAAGCGGATGATCTTAAAGCTCAGTTTACCGAAAACTGGCAACGCTTTTTTATGTTGATGGATATTTACCAGATCCCGCACAGCGCCGGGCTGATCTGCCAAACCATACGGAATCTTTCACCGGCAAATCGCCAGAATCTGTCCGACCGGCTTGAGGCGCAATGTGAACTGTGGCTGCATGGGTGGGATCATTTCTTGTCTGACTCTCGCGCCGAATTCCAAGGGGCTTCATTCCAGGAGCAATATCAACACTTACGGTGGTCCCTCGATCTGGTTTACAGGGAATTAAGCTATACCATGCACACCTTCGGCGCTCCCGGCAACCGCATTGATGACCATACGGCCGCAGCCCTGTTGGCAATCCCTGAACTGATCGTTTGGCTTTGGGGCAAACCTGTCCCTGGGCTTTTTACAATTCCTATCACCGCAGTGGCCGAGTCTTCTACGGGCGTTGCCCGCGACCTTGATTCGTTCCAGGCTAGATTTCAGCGGTATGGGTCGGAAGATGTCATCACCCTCCAAATTCATCCCAATCTCTGGTCAGATGATGACTTCACCCGCTTCACCGCCGCTTTGGATACGTTAATACTACTGGACGCCTACGCATTTATGACCCCTTATCAGTATTATACGCGGGTCATGGACCGGGATTTCATCACCGTGACCAAAGTGGACTCTCTGACGTACCAACTCGATTTTACAAGAACCAACTTTCCCCATACCATCTTCTTCGCAGATCGCTTTACCCTCTGGTCTGAGAACCTGCCGTAAGCGCGGCCAAACCTTATAAAGACACTTCAAGCCATCAACTTTGATAAGTTTCGCCCGGCTGTTATCCCGAAGAAAGTAGTAAATCAACCCTAAAATGCAGTATCGGCACGTTGGAAATAGCGGCCTCCAGGTCTCCGAAATCGCCCTGGGCAGCTGGCTCAACACCGGTGACTGGGTGGCGGAGAAAACCTCTATCGCCTTGGTCCACCAGGCCTTTGTCGCCGGGATCAATCTATTCGACACCGCCGATATCTATGCGGATGGCGCCGCCGAGGTGACCCTGGGCAAGGCCCTCAAGGAACTTCCCCGGCAGCAGGTGGTGGTGGCGACCAAATGTCACCGGCCCGTGTGGCCGGGCCCCATGGGCGGGGGTCTATCCAGAAAACATATCGTGGAAGCCTGTGAGGCCTCCCTACGCCGCCTCGACGTGGACTATATTGATCTGTATCAGGCCCACGCTCCCGATCCCGAAACCCCTATTGAAGAAACCATGGAGGCCTTCGACCTCCTGGTCCGTCAGGGCAAAGTGCTCTATATCGGGTGTTCCAATTTCTCCGGTAAGGAGTTGGGGGCCGCCCACGAGGCCGCAAAATCCCAAGGGGGCGCCCGCTTTATTTCCAGCCAGCCACGGTACAATATCTTTGACCGCGACCCCGAGGAAGAACTGTTTCCCGCCTGCAAGAAACTTGGCGTGGGGAATATTATTTATTCGCCCCTGGCCCATGGCGTTCTCACCGGGAAATACAAGCCCGGGGTACTGCCTAAAGGGAGCCGCCTGGCCCGCTGGGATCGTGAGAGCCCCTATCTGACGGACGGGAACCTGGCCCTGGTGGAGCAGCTGAGCGCCCTGGCTGAACAATTTGAGATGACCATGGCCCAGCTGGCGTTGCGGTGGTGTCTCCGCCGGGAGGAAGTCTCATCGGTCATTGTAGGGGCAACCCGTCCCGGTCAACTCGACGAAACCCTGGCGGCCGGTCATCAAAGCCTTTCGCCGGACCAGATTGAAGCCATCGACCGCATCCTGGCCTAGGGCCCTGGCTATGCTCTTGCCCCAGGAGAGCCAGGGCTTGTCGAATTTGCTTGAATCTTGAAGGTAAATGGCTGTATACTTGTTGGCACCATGAAAAGTCGCATTCGAACAGGGTTGCTGCTTATCGGATGGCTGGTCGTCGCAGGTGGACTGAGCGCTGCGTCCGGTACTCTCGCTGTAGGGGACCCAGCACCCCCCTTTTCTCTCCCCGATCAAGATGGTGTGATCCATAACCTCCTCGATTATAGTGGTCAGAAGGTCCTGGTCTATTTCTATCCCAAGGACGATACTCCTGGTTGCACCAAGGAAGCCTGCGGTCTTCGGGATGCCTACACAGACTACCAAGCGGCTAATATTGTTATTTTTGGCATCAGCTTCGACACGCCTGAGTCCCACCAACAGTTCCGCGAAAAATACCACCTGCCGTTTACTCTGCTCAGCGATCTCGATAAGAAAGTTGCCACCGCCTACGGAACCAAGGGTATCTATCCCCTTGCGATCCGGCGTTCATTTCTGATCAATGAGCAGGGGCGCATTATAAAAATCGTTACCGACGTGGACGTTACCTCACACAGCGAAGACGTTCTGCGCTATTTCCGCGAAGCTGACGTCCAACCTTAAGTATCCGTGAATCAAATCCGTGACCGGTTTTGGGGGGTCGGCCCCACCGGTATGATCGTAACCCTGGTTGTGTGGGGGCTGTTGATCTATGTTCAGGATGCAATCCCATTGCCCCGTCTTAAGCTTTCAACAGGTTGGAAGTGGAGCCTGACCCTGGTCTTCCTGGCTGATGGTTTCAGCACCCTTATCTGGAGTCTCGTCACCCTGACATCATCCCGGTACGACCAGCAGTTGGTGACCGCCGGGCCGTACGCCTTTATCCGCCATCCCATGTACGCGGCCTTATTTCTGAGCGGTACCGGCGCGGTGGCCTTCGCTTTTGAATCCTGGTCGGTGCTACTGGGGGTCGTCCCCCTGCACTTATGGTGGATGAGGCTGGTCCGCCTTGAGGAACAGGCCCTTATCCGCCGCTGGGGGGCTAGCTACCTGACCTACGCGGCTGATACTGGGCAATTTTTCCCGAGCCTTACGACCTTGAAGAAGGCCTTTTCGGAATCCCGGCATCGTGATGACACGGATCTCTGAAGGGGCCGACCCGGCATATGCTGAGAAGTAGTGATCATGGAAAATTGCCCTTTCATCGAGCCATGAAAGTTGGCATTGTTTCCTCGCTCTAAAATCCGTACGTTCGAGAGAGATCGTTTCGAGCCAATCACTTAAGGAAAGGTGGGGCACGCCTCACCTGATCGATGGGCCTTAGCACATTTAAGGTGGGAGGAACCATGCAGCGAGGTAGCGTCAATAAGGTCATCTTGGTGGGTCACGTTGGGCAGGACCCGGAACCGCGCTATACCCCCTCCGGGACGGCGGTAGTCAACATCAGCGTGGCCACCAACGAGGTTCGGCGCGATTCGGACGGCAACGAACAGAAGCTGACCGAATGGCACCGCATCGTGCTCTGGGGCAAACAGGCCGAATTCGTCGGCAACTACATCAAGAAGGGCCAGCTGGTCTATGTGGAAGGACGCCTGCAGACCCGCACCTGGGAGGATCGCAACAAGGTCGAACGGCGCACCACCGAGGTAGTGGCCGACGCCATCACCATGCTGGGCGCCTCCAAGGCCAGTGAAGGGTCCCCGGCGGAAAGCCCGGCGGTGAGCGAGGCCCCGCCCGACGACGACGATATCCCCTTCTAGGCTACCCAGCCCAGGTAAAGCTCATCACAGCGTCTCAATGGGCCGCCGTCCGGCGAAGCCGTCCTCGATGGGGTGCCAGTACCCGATGGTCTCCTCCCCGAGTTTCCAGCAGAGGTAGACTTCCTCGCCGCCGTCCCTTAGATGGGGAAAATCGATGAGGCCCCCGCCGACATCCTTGACCTGGATGCCCCTTTCAGTGAGCAGGTGAAGAATGTGCGTCAGGCGGATAAACTCTTTCGGATAGGGTTTATGCCCGTTGGCGCTGAGGGCAGGACCGGTCTGGACCGGGGAAGCAGACAGGTTGAAGCCCTGCCGATCCAGAGCTTTTTTGAGGGTTTTCAGATCCTCTAGCTGGGGGCGAACCTGGACCAGTATCTGGAGCGCTTCGAACAATGAGAAGTGGCGGTCATGCAGATAATCGCTCATTCAAAGACCTCTACCCGGCCATGGCCTGGCGAATGTCCCCAAAGAAACGCTCCCTGGAAATCTGTGCCAGGTGGGATTCAGCCACTAAGACCCCGGTCACAGCTGCGCCGGCAGCATGGGCCAGGAGCGCCAGGGTCTGCAGGTGGCTGCAAATAATATCGGGACGGTCCGAACTCCCCGGATAACGATCACCTAAACTGTTGGCCACAACACCGGTCTCATCCAGCGGGACTTGGTAAAGCCGGCTCGTGTCGGTAAACGGCTGACTGAGCAACGGCCCCAACCCGCGCAGGGGGTTGGCCCCCGATTTATTGATCCCATCGGCCACATATGCCCAGGGGCCTTTCCCCGGGAACCGCGCCACATCAAAAATCACCACCGACCGTACCCTGTCTGCTTTCACACTATGACGGAAGGCGAGGAGCACTTCTCGGGGAACCCGCACATCGGGCCTGAGAATCTTTAGGCCACTGGGGGGAGCCGAATCGGCCGCCAGCCCCCCCTGGGCAAACAGTGATGTCCAAGCCCAGATCGTGCTGGCTGCCTTCATCGAGCCAGCTGGTAGCCCATGCGTATGATGGCACTGACCACCACTGAATCAATCAAATACAGACCAGCCAACGCCACCCATGGTGTAAAATCTATCGCACCGAAACAGGTCGGAATCACGGCCCGTATGGGCCGGTAGATGGTTTCGGTTATGGCATACAGCAGGCGGGTGAAGGTGTTCAGGGGCAGACTGGCCCCCACCCAGGACAGGATGGCCTGAATGATAATGAGCAGTTGTAGGACGTCGATTCCGAACCGCGCCAGGCGGCCCAAGGCAATGATGAGGTTTCCCAACAGATCCATGATCGTTTTCCCCTCAACCAGGCAAGGTTGATGATGCGCCCTCCCAAAGTACCGCCCTAAGGTGCACCATTGATCTATAAGATGCAATACTAATTTTCTGCCCCCCCAGGAAGTCCCCTCCAAATGACATTTTCATTATTCAGTCGTCCAATAAATTTGTCTACCGCGTTGCTGAAAGCGTAGCTTTAGGCAAATTTAAAGGTCTAAGTAGCGTCTCATGATAATCAAACCTTATGTTTGGCCAGTCCTACTGATCTGGTTCCTGTCCCAGCTCACCGGCCAGATACACCCATCGACCTACACCCTGGGCCAGCGGGAGGGAGGACATCTGCACGCCTGGGTCTTTTTCACACACAAACCTCCGCCCAGTATCCCTGCATTGGACCGGTTCAATATATCTGAAAAAGCCTTGCGACGCAGGAGGAATCGGGGAAGCGTAAACGACGCGATCTCTAGGGAGGGAGACCGGCCGGTTTCACTCGACTTCGTGCTCAAGGTCAAACGCACCGGGGCCACCGTGCGCCGGGTCAGTCGCTGGCTCAACGCCGTCAGCGTCAGCGCCACCCAACAGCAGCTTGAGGAGCTGGCCCGGCTATCGTTCGTATCCAACATCCAGCCGGTACGCAAGATGGCATCGTCCCCGGCCCCCTCTAATCACCAGGTTCAGGCGCTGCTCAAACCTCAAACGGGTTCACACCAGCTCGCCTATGGCGCGAGCGAGGGGCAGCTGGCCCTCATCAATGTCCCGGCTCTGCATGACCTGGGATATACCGGCAGAGGTATCACGGTTCTCATGCTAGACACTGGATTTTTCAAGGACCATGAAGCGATCAGCCCCGATCGCATCGCGGGAGAATATGACTTTTTAAATAATGATCCGGAAACTCAAAACGAGACCGAAGAGGAAGCTCTTGATGGGCAGCACAACCACGGCACGGCAACGTACACGGCCCTGGGAGGCTATCGGCCCGGCATCCTCATCGGGCCAGCCTTTGAATGCACCTTCCTGCTCGCCAAGACCGAATCCGTCCCGGATGAATACCCCGGTGAGGAAGACAACTATGTGGCCGGTCTGGAATGGGGCGAAGCACTGGGCGCCGACATCGTCTCAAGTTCCCTGGGCTACCTGGACTGGTACACCTACGACAGCCTGGACGGGTTAACGGCGGTGACGACCCGTGCCGTTCGACGGGCAACGCAGTTAGGCATGCTGGTGGTCACGGCCGCCGGTAATGAACGTAATAACAACGCCTGGGGCGGCTATATCATTGCCCCTGCCGACGCCGACAGTATCCTCACTGTGGGAGCGGTGACCGCCAGCGGCGCCCTCGCCTCCTTCTCCAGCCACGGCCCGACTTTCGACGGCCGCATCAAGCCGGAAGTGGTGGCCCAGGGGACGAACGTCTGGGCTGCGGCTGCTTCTGCACCGGATGCCTATGGCGCTTATGGAGGCACGTCACTTTCAACCCCTCTGGTGGCCGGTAGCGCTGCCCTCCTGTTCGAGGCCCACCCCACCTGGCGGCCAGAGGATGTGCGAACCGCTCTTATGGCCACCGCCAGCCAGGCGGACCGCCCTGATAATGACCTGGGCTGGGGAATCATCGATGTGCTGGCGGCCCTGAATTATAACGAGGGACAGCCGGCGGTCATTCACACGCTACAGATCGATGAGATCTACCCCAACCCGTTCCAGCCGGGCAACAACCCGCATACTGTGATCAAATGGACCCTGGCTTTCCGGTCATCGGTAAGTCTGGATGTCTACAACCTGTTGGGCCAACATGTCATTAATCTCTACCACCGGTCGTCCAGCCCGCCCGGGCCCGGTTCGGTGGTGTGGCGAGGCACAGATGGACGGGGCCGTCGGGTCCCGACCGGGGTTTATCTGATCCGGATATCCACCGGTCAGGATGCCATTTCCAAGCGCTTTATTGTGCAACACTAAGCCGCCCAGGACAATATCGACCCTTGGCAGAGGAGTGATCAGTGGCTGAAGAAAAGTGGAACGAGCTTGAAGCGGTTCCCAACCGATATCCGGACCGCGACTATACCGTGAATATCTCCATTCCCGAGTTTACCTGCGTCTGTCCCCGGACCGGCCTGCCCGATTTTGGCACCATCATCATCAGTTACGTGCCCGACGAGCTGATCGTGGAACTCAAGTCCCTCAAGTACTACATCTTGAACTACCGCAACCTGGGCATCTTCCAAGAGGCGGTGACCAATCGCATCCTCGATGATCTAAAGACGGCCCTCAAGCCCCGCAAGATTGAGGTCATCGCTGATTTTCACCCCCGGGGGGGCATCAAGACGACTGTGACGGTGCGCTGGCCGGAGTGAGTGTCCAATTATAACGCCCTGACATTGGCTCACCTCAATCTATCCTGAAAGGATCCTTTTGGGATAAACCATATCTGTAAGCCCGATTGATGTTTGAACAAAATGACTTGGTTTGTGCTGTACTCCCCATAATATTGAACTGCCTCATATTCTATCAAATGCGTTAACTAAGGAGCTCGGCTATGGCGAACAGTGTATACAAAGTGATCGAACTGGTAGGCACCAGTGATGTATCCTGGGAGGAAGCGGTCAATAGTGCTGTAGAGACCGCATCAAAGAGTCTTAAGAACTTGAGAGTCGCTGAAATCAACAAACTGGATGTGACCATTGAAAATGGGAAAGTGGTCGCTTATCGTGCCCGGGTAAGTCTGTCCTTTAAGTTCAAAACTGGCGACGCATAGTCCCTGAGGAAGGCCAGAGCCCTTATCTTTGTCCCGGCGGGTAAATCCCGAACCTTGTATGGGACGGATGTCCGCAGGGATCTGGTGCCGGTTACCCGATCCGTGGATAGGGTAAGCTGGTTGGACCGCGATCCGATTCTTCCTGTGGGTCGGCTGGCGCCATGTTCTACTCCCAAATTGGATGGCTCTCCGATTACAAAGTAGACTCTGAAAAATCATGGGGTGCCCAATTAATTTCGAACTTGCTCAACAGCTATCGTTTGTACATTCAGACAGTTTTTTGTCCGGAAGTTATTTCAATAGTGATAAAACCGAACATCAAGGAGTAGGATCATGAATATCAAGAAAATGTTGTACGCCTGGGCGGCAGGGGCCGCTGGTATCTCATACTCGGTATTCTTTGGCACACTGTGATTATGGGAGGTTTCTACGACACGCACTTAGCAGCTGTTGCCCGAGATGTGCCTAAGATGCCCTTTGTCATTCTCGGATATCTTGTACTGGCCCTGCTGATGGCCTACATGTTCCCCCTCGGCTACAAAGGTGGATCAGCCGTCACCGAAGGCTTACGGTTCGGCATCCTGATCGGGCTGCTCTGGACCTTGCCCCTTCAGCTGGTCTTCCATGGGCTACTGAATCTCGGTCTGACCGGCGGCCTCATTGACGCCGGCTGGCACGTGGTGGAGCAAGGGGTCGGTGGGATTATCATCGCCATGGTCTATGGAGCAGGCGCTGTATCAGAGTCCAGTTAAACATCAACTGAATGACCGAACTTAACTCTAATGGGCAGATTCATCGAAATGCCCGTAATGGAATGGTCCGATGCTAAGTACCTTACCACAAGGATAGATAGCCGGGACTTGCTAAAGTTATTCCATCGACATTAATTCACTCTAGCACTTTAATTCAGCCGGGATCCAGCTACTAAGGGGTCGCTTCCTGCTGTAATGGATTCCCTGGAGCCAGGGATACATAATAAATCTTCGGATAGGCACGTACACGATTGAGTACTTAAACCTGCCCCTCCTCACTTTGAATCCCAACTTTAGCTGTCAAGTAGGTCATACATGAGCAGTAATGATCAGCAAAAAATCCTCGCGTAGATCGGCACGATTTCCACTTTTAGAACCACATGATATCATATAATGAATCCTATATTAGCGACTTTTCGAGACCAACATTTTCACATTAAGTCATAAAATAATGTCTCCATACCAATCGTTGCCTTACCTATTATTTAGGTGTAATATTAATCGTTTCTTAGTGAACATATAAAAAAGGGATATTTTCAATGTCATTCGAAAAGTTTATGCCAAAGGAGAAGAAATTAACGGCCACGAAACCTCCTCAAGTAAAAATGCTGAAGGGTGGGCAAATATCTCTAAATGCCACCGCCTATAAAGAATACTTAAAGGGGGCGACCCATGTCGAGCTTTACTACGACCAATCGGCCAAAAAGATCGGGTTGCAGCCTAAAAAATATGGCACCAAGGCTACTTACAAACTCAGAGCAGTAGGCAAGGGAAAATCCACTTATCGGATCAATGCCAAGCCGTTGATCGAGCACTATAACCTTAGAATTGGTGATAAGATTAAACTGACCCCTGCATGGAACAGCAGTGAGAACCTTCTGGAACTTTCGATGTAATCCTTAGTCTTTCTGATCCAATAAAAAAGGGACGAAAAATCGTCCCTTTTTTATTGGTCTGCCACCGCACTACCTCATCAGCCTGCCGCTAGTGGACATCGAAAGCAAAGGAAGGTTTATTAGTGCTTTAGAATCGATCCCGCCCATTATTATTTTGCTATAATCTGTTGGGCGAGGACGATAATGGTAACGGCACTTGAGATGATGGCAAATGTGTCTCTGATAGTTGCTCCCAGGTCAAATGGCACGCTCTCTCCAGGCTCCGGTTTTTTGGTCACTGTGATCAGCGCACCTTCGTCCACCACCGGGTTCTGGCGAACCAGCCACAGCCGGCGCTTCAGTTGGAACGTGGCCCCGGAGGCCTGGGTAAGGAAGATGCTCTCGACTCGATCCCCGAGCCCACCCGCTTGATCCAAATAATAAGCGACGCGCCGCGCCTTATCATATTTAACCAACCCTTGCAGACCCACATTCCCTCGTATCGCCACGGTATTGGGGCTGGGCGGTATGATGATTTCATCGCCTGACAGAAGAATAATGTCCGCTCGCTTCTTACCCCTGATGGCCTCGTCGATCCGAATAACCACTCGTTCTCCGTCACGGATCAGGCGACCTCCCATGGGATAACCGGTGGGCAGGACACCGCCTGCCCGTGTGATGACGTCGGACAATGTCTCGTTCTCCCTCAAAAGAGTGTACCGCCCAGGAAATTTTACTTCCCCTCTTACCAATACGGTATCTTGCTTCGTATAGTCAGGATCAGTGCGGATGTAAACGATATCCCGGTGCCTCAGCCTTACCTTTCCAGCCTGCTGCGCCAAAGCCAAGTAGGTGTCCTCTGCGGCCGAGGTCCTTCCTTCCAGCCGCTTTGCGGTCAAGGGAATTTGTAGCAGGATGGCCTTTTCACCAACGGACTTATTTTCATTTGGCAAGCGGCTCAACTGCGCATCCACCAGGTAAGCATCCTCGGTGAAGCCGCCAGACTGGAAGATAAGATCCTCTACGGTCATGTCCCTCCAAAGCCGGTACTCTCCCGGCTGCTTAACCGCACCCAGAATGGTTACTTGTTCATCCGTAATCAGCTCGTTGACAGAATAGATAAACAGTCGGTCCCGGGGGAGCAGCTGCATATTTTCACTAGTGGGATCCGCCAGTAGTTCCTCCAGCTTAAGGGAGAAGATGACCTCGGTGGAATCTTCCAGGGTCCGCACCAAATCGGCCTTCCCTAGAAAGGCATCCCCCATAAGCCCGTCGGCCTTTGCAATCAGGTCTCTCACCGTCCGGACCGTATCGTTCAGCTCATATCGCCCAGGCTGCTTGACGGCACCATGCACCCCGACAGCATTTTCCATGACATCCAGGGTGGAAAACACGCGAACGGTATCGCTATCCAGCAACGGAATCTTCCGCTTGCCAAGCAATACGGGTTCGATATCTACGTCAACAACCTCACGGGCCATGGATGGATCCAAGCGCATATTAAACGGGATAATGCGCTCAATCTGAATACGCTTGGTATAGGCAGCAGCAGTGAGACCCCCAGAAAATTCCAGTAGATCGGAAAAGGTTTCACCTGCTTTCAACTCATAAATAGCCGGACGTTTCACCTCACCGAAAATGGCTACCGTTTTCCCACGGAGAGGAATAAAAATATGGTCGTTATCCGAGAGACGTATGGGATTAGCCTCATATCCTTTGAGGAGGTAGTTATAGAAGTCCACGTTAGCAACGACCTTCCCATCCCGAATGACCCGAATATTCCGCAGGGTGCCTGCCGTGAGTGGACCTCCCACGGAGTAAAGGGCATTAAATACGGTGGAAGAGCTCGCCAGCGTATAACCGCCGGGTTGGGCGACTTCCCCAAGTACAAACACTTTGATGGGACGAAGACGGGTAAGGGCAAGATCCATAAAAATCGTAGGAGGATCGGTCTGTAGTCCACCTTGCGTTCTCGACAGCCACCGTTTCATATCACGGCGCAGGCGACCCAGCCTTTTCCCCGCTACCATCAGTTGGCCTGCGTTCGGAAGATAGATTCGCCCTTCCCGATCCACCTGGAGATCATATTGGAACTCCGCGGCGCCCCACACAGTCAGACGAAGCTCATCACCCGGCCCCACCATGTAGGCTTCATCGGCCGGCCCCAAAAAACTGGGACTGAAAGCCCAGGGGCGATTTTTAAACACCTCGTAGCCAAAGTAACGCGATCTTTGCCTGCCGGCCGCCTCCCTGGATAACTCCAGACCGGTGGGAGCTATCTCCATGGCTATGGAATCAGCCCCCAATTCAAAAAGTGACTCCTCACGGGGAAGCGTCCCTTTGAGCAAGACTGGTCTACTACGACTGCCAGCTGGACTGCTTAGTGCCTGTCGATATGTTTCCGCAATTCGCAGCATCTGCTGAACTTGGCCTTCCGGCACGCCGAGATTTCGTGCCCTTAGGGCCGCCTGTTGAGGATTATGTAAATCGATACCGAATCGTTCAGCCTGATCAAGAACCTGCAAAAGATTGATTCCCTGGGCATTCAGTTCGTCTCGAACCTCCCGTGGAATATCGCTTAGGCGTAATTGAGAGAAGGACGTGGCAGGCGCTAGCAACAGAATGAGCCACAGCAGAGGGATAATAGCTGGGGAGCGTTTTAAAGGGTCAAGTTTCATGATAACATTCAAATTGATGGTTGAGTGAAATGTTATGAGCTGGATGAGTCGGTTCGAGGCATTATACGATAAAAGGTGCGCATTCGCAAGAATCAAACCGATCCATGGCCGCAGCGGTTATGACGAACAAGGTGTTATCCGTCACGCACCATTAATATCACCAAAATGTTATATTTTATCGCCGGTTAGTTCCCTGCGCCGCGATGACGTTTAACGCCGAACCGGCGCGGAACCACCCTATTTGAGCTTCGTTTAGTGTGTGCTGGAGAGGCACCGTTTCCCGGGACCCGTCATCGCGGCGCAGAACCATCATCACTGTGGAACCGGGGGCCAGCTCGGATAAGCCAGTGAGGGAAACACGGTCATCATAGCGAATTTTGTCATAGTCCGCCGGATGAACAAAGGTCAAGGGGAGCATACCCTGCTTTTTAAGGTTGGTCTCGTGAATGCGGGCAAAACTTTTGGTGATGATCGCCCGACCGCCGAGATGCCTGGGCTCCATGGCCGCGTGTTCCCGGCTGGAACCTTCGCCGTAGTTTTCTTCACCGATGACCACCCATCCATAACCTTGGGCCTTGTACGAACGGGCGATGTCGCTGAGTTTGTCCCCATCTTCCCCGGTGAGCAAATTCCGCCCCAAACCGGCCCCTGAGATGTAGGCATTGGTGACCCCGATAAATAAGTTATCGCTAATGTTGTCGAGATGACCGCGGAATTTCAGCCAGGGACCGGCTGGTGAAATATGGTCCGTTGTACACTTCCCACGGGCCTTGAACAGCACCAATAAATTTTCCAGGTCCGTGCCTTCCCAGGGAGGGAATCGCACCAACAACTGAATCCGCTCACTATGAGGCTGAACGACGACCTCTATCCGACTCCCATCCGCGCCGGGGGACACATAACCCGATTGACCCTCATCAAACCCGTTGGCGGGCAGTGTATCACCTTCCGGCGGCGTCAGCATCACTTCCCCTTCGCCCGTTGACAGGGGATCAGTAAGCGGATTGAACGACAGCTTGCCTGACAGGGCCATAGCGGTGACGATCTCCGGGCTGGCAATAAAGGCCAAGGTAGCGGCGCTGCCATCGTTCCGGCGAGCAAAATTTCGATTGAACGAGGTCAAAATGGTATTTTTCTCCTCCTTCTGCATGTCCATCCGCTTCCACTGCCCGATACAAGGGCCACAGGCGTTGGCCAATACCGTGCCGCCCATGCGAGTGAATATATCGAGATAACCATCCCGCTCAACAGTCGCCCTGATCTGTTCGGAGCCCGGGGTGATCAGAAAACCGGTCTTGGCCTTCAGCCCCAGATCGAGGGCCTGTTGGGCCACGTGGGCAGATCTGCTGATATCCTCATAGGAGGAGTTGGTGCAGCTGCCGATAAGGGCTACCTTAATGTCGTCGGGATAATCGTTGGCCTTCACCGCCTGGGCCATCTCGGAGATGGGCCGGGCCAGATCAGGCGTAAAAGGACCGACGATATGAGGCTCCAGGGTCGAAAGATCAATCTCAATGATCTCGTCATAAACTTTTTCCGGGGCATCTGCCACCTCGGGATCTGCCTGAAGGTGCTCGCGATATTGGTCAGCCAAATCGGCCACATCTGATCGCCCGGTGGCCCGCAGATAGGTCGCTATGGATTCGTCGTAAGGAAAGACAGAAGTGGTGGCCCCCAGTTCGGCGCCCATGTTGGTGATGGTGGCTTTCCCAGTAGCGCTGATGGACCGGGTACCGGCCCCGAAATATTCCACGATCTTGCCCGTGCCGCCCTTGACTGTCAGGATGCCGGCCAACTTCAGGATCACATCCTTGGGCGACGTCCAACCGTGCAGCTCGCCCGTAAGGTACACGCCGATGATACCGGGCCACTTAAGTTCCCAGGGCATACCCGCCATGGCATCAACCGCATCGGCGCCCCCGACGCCAATGGCCAGCATTCCCAGGCCCCCGGCGTTGGGCGTATGGGAATCGGTGCCAATCATCAACCCCCCTGGAAAAGCATAGTTTTCAAGGACTACCTGGTGAATAATCCCGGCCCCTGGGTTCCAAAAACCGATGCCGTACTTGGCGGACACACTCTTCAGGAAAGCATAGACTTCATTGTTCTCCATGAGTGCTTCGGATAGATCCTTGCTAGCGCCTACCTGAGCCCTGATCAGATGATCACAATGCACGGTAGTTGGCACGGCCACTTCGGACCGGCCACTGTGCATAAACTGTAGTAGCGTCATCTGGGCGGTGGCATCCTGGAGGGCGACACGGTCAGGCCGCAAGTTGACGTAGGATTCCCCTCGTTGGGGCATTGTGGCCTGGTCTTCATAAAGGTGGGCAAACAGGATTTTTTCCGCCAGTGCCAGGGGGCGGCCCAACTTTTCCCGCGCCCACTGCACCTGTTCCCCTATCTCTTCGTAGAGACCCTGAATGATTTGTATCGTCTCCCTCATCCGCTTATACCCCTATCCAAAAATAGCTCCATCACGTTAGGTGACCAAGGTTCCCGATTCGCTGGGCATCGACTTTTGTGATTGAATGGGTCGCTATCCCAGCTCCATGGTTGGGTCCGGTGGAGGGGCTATACCCTAAGGTATGATTCCCGCCGCCCAGGTCATCAAGAAAAACTATCGGGCTCCCCGGCAGTGACGCCGACAAGCCGGTAAAGTTCCCCAAGATATCAAGGTGGCCCTCCCTGGATAGCTCATCGCGTCGTGGACCCGCCCCTAGTAGCGATAGCCCTCGCTCTTGTATGGCCCGTCGATGTCGATACCGAGATATTGAGATTG
>JADFNF010000028.1 GCA_022563485.1 Fidelibacterota bacterium
TCACCCACCGATAGGTTCAACACATCCACACCGGCGGCGCGCAGTTCGGCGGCCCGGGTGGTCATGGCCAGGGTTGCGGAACCCTTGACCCGGGACACCCGGTCTGCTAAGGTGATCATGCCGGTAACTCCTCCGTCGCCATTGTCAATATAAAGGTGGTACACACCTGGGTGTTGTCAGCAAAAGTCATCATTATAGGTCTATCTCCGAGGCTGAAGTTCGCTGAATTTCCGGAGTGAATCAAGGCGCTTGCCGTGCGGGAGTCCCTCCCCCTACACCCCGGCCTACTCCCCTCCGGCGCCGCCCGCATACATTTTCTATTGTTGCGTGGTGCGCAACACGCTATATTCAGGGCGTGATTCAATCGTTCAGGCATAAAGGCCTCAGGCGATTCTATGAAACCGGTAGCACATCAGGCATTCAAGGCCCTCATCAGAAGAAGCTGCGAGTGCGATTGGCCGCCCTTGATACCGCTCAAGCCGTTGACGACATGGATATTCCGGGATTTCGATTCCATCCCTTAAAGGGAAAGAAAAAGGGTCTATGGGCGATTGACGTGAGCGGGAACTGGCGTGTGACCTTTCGTTTCCAGGAGGGCAACGTCTACGACGTTAATTATGAGGACTATCACTGATGAAGATGCATAATCCGCCCCATCCGGGAGAATTTATCCGGGAGGTTTACCTGCAGCCCTTCAGCATCAGCACCCGAAGTGTCGCTAAGAAACTGAAAGTTTCGCCTTCGACTTTTAATCGTCTGATTAACGGCGAAACCAATGTTAGTCCTGAAATGGCGCTGAGATTGTCAAAGACCCTGGGACGCTCGGCGGAAAGTTGGCTTGCCATGCAGGGCAACTATGACCTGTGGCGGACAAAGATTCAGGTTAACCTGAAGGCCGTAGAGAAACTGGAAATAATGCCTGTGTGACCGCCTGCCACCGGCCTATCGCCTCCGGGTAGGCAATGACCGGGTTGTCTACCAGATTCTGGATAAGGATATGCTGGTCCCGGCTTGCCTTCCCAGGAACGGCGGCTACATCTGGACGATGGTTCCCAGACCCTTGGTGATGCCGTTGCCCAGACCCAGGTAGTCCGGCAGGTTCATGTTGGAGGTGAAGTAGCCCTTGAAGGAGCCGCTCCCCTGCTCCTCCACCACCCGGGGGCTCAGGGACTGTAGTTTTACCCTGGTACTGATGGTAAAGGGGACGTTGAATCCCAACTCCCGGGAAATGAACAGCAGGTTCTGCACCAAGAGGCGGTTGAGATACGACACCCGTTCCCTGGGGACCAGCCCTTCATATTGGGCCAGTGAGCGTTGATTCAGGGCCACCCAGGGAGTAATGAACTTGTACCGAAGAAAATTTACGGCCGGTTGATCGAAGGCCAGTTCGCTCTCTGGCGTCTCAATATTCTCCACCTTATAGGTTTGATCGTCAACCGTAAATTCGCTTAACCCCTCATGAAAGGATCGGACCACGTCGTAGCCCGCACCAATCCCGAATATGCAGAGCTGCTGACGTAAAACCTTCACCTGTACTCTGGGATAGCGGAGCTGGCCCCGGTATTCGCCGTTGATGAACGGCACCAGGGGATGATCGGGGAAGTCCCGGATGATGCTGCCTTTCAGCTGGTAGGGTGTCACCTCCACTGGGATGTCCGTATGAAATCTCACGCATATGGCACGGTCCGGAACAGACGTATCGGAGGTCACGGTGCAGCCCTGTTTCTGTCAGCTTCCAGGCACGCTCAACTGCTCATTGAGTCGAGAAATTCCTGGTTGTTTTTCGTCCGCTGGAGGCGATCAAGCAGGAACTCAATGGATTCCACTGTGTTCATGTCGTTGATTAACCGGCGCAATATCCAGATGCGTGACAGAGTCTTGCGGGAGAGTAGCTTATCCTCCCGCCGAGTGCCGGATCGGTTGATGTTGATAGCGGGATAAACCCGCCGGTCGCTCAAGTTCCGGTCCAGAACCAGTTCCATATTGCCGGTCCCCTTGAATTCCTCGAAGATGACGTCATCCATACGGCTGCCCGTATCCACCAGGGCGGTGGCGATGATGGTCAGGCTGCCCCCTTCCTCGATCTTCCGGGCCGCGCCGAAGAACCGCTTCGGCTTCTGAAGGGCGTTGGCGTCCACGCCACCGGATAAGATTTTGCCACTGTGGGGGATAACGATATTATGGGCCCGGGCCAGGCGAGTGATCGAATCCAGGAGGATCATCACGTCGCCCCCCACCTCAACCACCCGGCGAGCCCGTTGCAAGACCATCTCGGCCACCTGCACGTGCCGCTCGGGAGGCTCGTCAAAGGTCGAGGCGATGACCTCGGCGTTCACGTTCCGTTTCATTTCAGTCACCTCCTCCGGCCGCTCGTCAATGAGGAGAATGATCAGGTAGATGTCCGGGTAGTTTTCCGCGACGGCGTTGGCTATCCTTTGCAGGAGGATAGTCTTCCCGGTCTTTGGCTGGGCGACGATCAAGCCCCGCTGACCCTTACCGATGGGCGATACGAGGTCGATCACTCTGGCCGAGTATGCCTTCGTCGTCGTTTCTAATGTCAGATGTTCGTCCGGAAACTCGGGGATCAGATCGACAAAATGGGGTGACTGTTTAATCTCATCAGGACTGATGCCGTTCACCGCATCCACCCTGAGCAGGGCAAAGAAGCGCTCATTATCCTTGGGCGGACGAATCTGGCCGCTGACGAGGTGGCCGGTACGAAGTCCAAACCGCTTGATCTGGGATGGCGAGACGTAGATATCGTCTGGCCCCGGCAGGTAATTAAAATCGGGGGAACGCAGGAAACCATATCCATCGGGCATGATTTCAAGGACCCCGCGGGAGTAAACATAACCCTCCTTCTGGGCCTGGCTTTCCAGGATCTTTAGAATGAGGTCTTGTTTTCGCAGGCCGGAGAATTCACTGACTTCTAAATCCAGGGCCATTTTATTCAGGTCTTTCACCCGAAGCGATTGGAGTTCACTGATATCCATGATCAATTCCTCTGTAACAAATATTTGGTAACTAACTGCATGCTGCAATAACTGTGACTTTTGAGAACAACGCCCTGCCGCCAGCCGGTCGACTGGGGTGAAATGATCCCCCTATTTACGATAGGGACCATCCCAAAATCTGTCGTCTACCGGGCATTCCTATAGCTTATTCGTTTCCACTGGTTTATCATGCCCATCTGGTTTCGGCCCCCGGTCCTGTCCGCTGCCCCGGAAGATTGAAGACTGGCGCTCAGCTCAACCTATGGCAGGACAACTTTTATCGGAGATATCAGGCCTACTGGACCACTGACTTGATTGCCGACGTCATGAAATTTTCTGTGGAGCATGGGCTTGAGGGGTCTACCAGAATCTGAGCAGCACAACAGGACCTGGGATCAAATCATTAATGCGTCAATGAACGCTTTCTATGGGTAAAGACTTTAATTGACAGGGAGAACCGTGTTCGAAGGACGAAAGTCCCGTTGGTGAATATACTCATTTAGGAAAGTCGGTCAAATGAAATTTTAAACACCTCGGCAACGACCGGTCCCAAGTAGTGGGAACCCAGGATGGCAACCAGATCGCTATCACCCGCTTCAGCAACCGCGTCCCTGATGGCCAGGGAGGCCGGTAGCTTAACCTGGACTTTAGGATTGGCGGCGCCTGCCAGGGCGGCGAGCTGGACGGCTGGCAGGAAATGACGCGTCTCGGTCTGCGTGATGATGACCCGGTCAAACTCCTTCAGGAGCAGGTCCAATACCTGGTGGGCATTTTTACCCTGCTGCAAGGCCAGAACCAGCCATTGACGACCCCGGATCGATTCCCCCCTCAGGGTATCGATGAACGCACCGACTCCATGAGGATTATGAGCCACGTCGTAAATGACCTTCGGGCGGGCTCTGACCTGTTGATACCGGCCGGGCCAGATGGTCGTTTCCACAGCCAGGGTGGCCTGGACCTCATCAAATTTGAGGCCTAGAACGGCCTGGGTTAAGGTCCAGGCCAATTGGGCATTGCGATGCTGATGGTCCCCTGGCAGCCTTAAAGGGCGGGGGACCAGCAAATCCTCTGAAATAAAGGTCACCGGCGAGTTGACCCGCCTGCCTTCAGCTTGGATAACTTCTTGCACCGCAGGTGTTTGCCGGGCGGAAAAACAGGGCACCCCCGGTCTCAAAATGCCTGCCTTTTCCCGGGCGATAGCCTCGATCGTATCCCCCAGCGTCTCCATGTGATCGAGGGCAATGGGCGTCAGGGCGGTCCAGGACGGTCCGGTGGCCGTCGTGGCATCAAGCCGGCCCCCCAACCCGGTCTCCAGGACGGCGATGTCCACCTGCTCGGCTTTGAAATGGCTCAGGGCCATGGCCGTGGTGGCCTCAAAAAAAGTGGTTTCGAGCTCCTGCACGGCCGCCCGATGGGTCTCCATCCAAGCCCCAATGTGCCGGTCCTCGATACAGACGCCGTCTACGCGGATGCGCTCGTGAAAGCGGGCCAGGTGCGGCGAGGTGAACAGCCCGACTTTCAGCCCGTGATGCTTGAGGATGTGCGCCGCCAGGGCCGCCGTCGAACCTTTGCCGTTGGTGCCTGCGATCTGGATAATCGGGAAGTCGAGCTGGGGATTGCCGCACCGCTGCAGCAGATCTTGAGTGGGCCCCAGTCCCAATTTAATTCCCCGGCGCTCGAGGCTGTAGAGCTCCTCCAACTGGGCGCGAAGGGGGTCGGCAAGAGCAGGCCGACTGGGCGCAGTGGGTGCCAGGGGAGCACTGCGAACGACGCCACCCCTATCCATGATGGGCGCTTCGGTGGGAGGAGGGTTCGCGCTCACTGTTCTTTCAGCAGGGCCACTTCGTATTTTTTCTTAAACGTCATGATGGCCCCTAAGAGCCCTTCAGCAATGCGCTGACGATAGGCGTTCTGGCCCAGTTTCTTTTCTTCCATCCGGTTACTAATAAATCCGATCTCCACCAGGATCTTGGGCATGGATGCGCCGATGAGCACGATGAAGCCGGTCTGCTTGATACCCCGATTGGTGGCCTCCAGACGCTTGGGCAGCTGTGACTGAATGATAGCACCCAGGTCCTCACTCTCCCGCATCCAGGTGCTGTGGGCCATGGTGGACAGGATAAGCGCTTCGTCGGAGAACTCCTGGTACCTGTGGTTCGACTCCTCCAGGAGGATGGCGCTATTTTCCCGTTGAGCAATCGCAATGGCTTCCGGGGTGTTGGCCGGCGCTAAAAACCAGGTCTCAAAGCCGTGGGCGGAACGGCTTTCGGCGGAGTTGACGTGGATGGAAATAAATATCTTACCGTCGTTCTCGTTGGCTATCTTTGTCCTTTGGAAGAGGGGCACAAACACATCCTCGTCGCGGGTGTAGACCACACGCATGTTGGAGTTGCGTTTGATGAGCCGTCCCAGACGCAGGGCCACATCGAGTGTGACGGTCTTTTCCTTCAGGCCGCCCCGCCCTACCGTGCCACCGTCTTTCCCCCCATGACCCGGATCGAGGACGATAGTATCCAGGTACCACTGTTCGCGCATCTGCTTGGTCCGGTCACCGCTGGGACGTCTGACCGGATTTCGGATGGCGATATGCAGCTCGGCTCCCTGGGCTACCTGGTATACTTCGGGCGGACTGATCTTGGCAGTGAGTTTGAAGCGCAGTTCGGCGGCCTGGGCCAACTGGTGTCCCACCGCTTCCCGGATGATGCCCCCCATAGTGGAATGGGCTAGAGCGACGGAATCCACAATACCCCCAGGCACCACCACCACCAGCCATCCGCCGTCGGTGATATAGCGCTCGATGTTGGCGCCGTCAAATTGCTTGCTGGTCTTCACACGGATGAGGGTGCCGTTCTGTTTCGTACCAACCGAAGCGGAATGGATATTATACTTCGTCAGGGATGGGGGGCCGATAAAGGCCCGCCGTGCTTCGTCGTATCGCGAGCCCTTCAGGACCGTGAGTCCCAAAATGGTGAAAAGGGACCGGGCGGGAACGAAATAGTTCTGTCCATCGAAGTAGGATGGCGCGGGCATCTGGTAGGCTTGATCACCGATGACCACGAAGGAAGAAAAGGCGGTAATCTTAATCTCCCCTTCCCGGAAGTAGATGACCTGTTTATCCACATCATCATTGACATAGGCCCCAGCTGAAAAGATGTCGGCCAATTCCTGGGTATTGATGTACTCGATATTGCCCAGGTAAAAGGTCCGCAGGACCGCTCCTCGCTGTGGCTGATCGGGAAACACCACCCTGATCTCATCGGCCTGGAGCGTGACCGGCGCAAGGACCGTGATCAGTAGCACCTGAAAAAGCCCGAACAACAGCTGTGTGTAACCGGTGTGACGGATCATTTTCGGGTGTCCAGTTGCTTATCCTTCGATGCCGAGGTCGCCATAATACTGGTTAAAAACTTAGAAGCGAGGCCTTTAGAGTGCAACATCCATTTGGACCCCCACCTGCAGGATATTTTCTCGCGCAGATATTGACTCACCGATAGCCCGCCACTCCTGACCGATTCGCAGGGAGATCCGTCCTGTGCCCACCGGCCAGGATAGTCGGCCGTAAATCCGAACCCCCCGGTGAGCCAGTGCGCGAAAGTTGAATTCACCGGGAAGGCCATCTTCGTACACGTACAGGCGGTGCTCCCAGTCGTCGGTGTCAAACCAGTAGGACCCTAGAGAGAGGGCCGTTCCAGCGCTACTCCGGTGGTGCCAACTGCCGCCTACTGTTTGGCCCCGGCCCGTCCCTTCCTTTCCCCGGGATAGTATCGAAATGGCGGTCAGCTTCAACTTGAGGGCCGTTGACCAGCGCATGGTTGCGGAAACCCTCGCGTAGTGGCGGATAGTTGTCAGCCGCCGAAAATTATCCAATCCGTCCTGAGTCTGGCTGAGGACGCCGGCCTCCTCCTCTCGGTACCGATAGAATATGTTGGTCTCAACCTGCCGTCTTTTGGCGCGCAGGGTCAAGCCGGACTCCCACCCCTCACGAGGCCAGTCACCCACGGTGGCGGCCTGTTGTTGCCCATAGCTATCCAGGTACCCCGCCAGTTTCCAGGACCGTCGCCCCCACTGCCAGCCCCAAAACCAGCCCGATTCATTGCCCCGGCTGACCTGGTCGCCCACCAGGCGGCCGCGCAGGGGGGTCCACCCTGGGGGATAGGACCGGTACAGGAGCGTGAAACGAAACGGCTGGCCCAGGGGCCCCTTGTGTCCCGAGAAAGTCAACCGCGTTTGCCTGGCTCCTCCAGCTGGCCACCCGCTGCGGTCGAGGGTACCTCCTGTCCCGGTCAGGGCGGTGCTCAGTCCAAAGGCTTCCTCGTGGATCACGCGCCACTCACCGGACCGGCCCACCAGGCCGCGCGACACCACCAGCGAGGTGATCTGCTGCTCCAGCGCCGGTGTGCCGGTGGTGGCCTGAAGATGGTATTGGGTGGTCAACGCGCCCAGGTCCCAGCCCAGCAGCGCGACCGTCCCGGCCAGGTAGGTGAGATTTTCGGTAGTAGTGGTTACGGGGCCGGTATGGAGCCGGTAGGCCACCACCCGGGGGGTTCCGTCAGCGTGGGTGGTCATGTCGATCTGCTGGCGGCTGGTTCCAACCAGTAGTGTTAGCCGGCCCCATTGATGGGCTAGCCCCGCCCCCCGCAGGACGCCCCGGTTGGTATTGCTATAGCCGGGTCGCAGGCGCCGGAGCCGCGTAGCAGGCCGCAGTAGGGCTGCTCCCCTGGGCGCGGCGAACTCGTCGGCCAGCACCAGACCCAGACCCCAGGTGAACCGCTGAGCGCCCAGGACCAACTGGGTCCCCTCCCTTTCAAGAGTGAGGCTGAAATCGGACAGGTCGGTCAGCTGGTATTCGCCGGGGTCTTTTTGCACCACCCACTGGGCGCTCCAGCGGTCCCCTTGCACGTTCAAACGGGTGCGAATCCGCTCCCCGGCGCCTGACGTGGTGATGCGGCTGGACAGTTTAGCGCTCACGCCATCAGTATCAGGCAGATAAAGCAGTTGCCGGAGGGCATCAATGCTGGCCGGAGTGAGCCCCGTTCGCTGGGCCACATCCCCCCAATCGTGGAACGGACCGGTCTGCCGGGCTGCCAGCACGGCGGTTGCCAGGGTGTCATCCAGAAACCAGAGGTCCGCCGGCGACGCATCGTTGAGTGGGAGCGGGCTTTCGAGCAGCGATTCGATGGCGGCCAGATCGTCCTCGGAGAGGGATTGTAAATTGAGGACATCGTCACTGAGGGGCTGGACCGACTGGCCCCTGAGAGCTACGGCGAGGAAGCCGACCAGGAGCAGCCCGGTTTGTCGATTATCGAAAAGCGAAACCAAAGGCGCTGGAGAACCCGAAGAGGGGGTGGTAATTCATCCGCACGGACAATACGAGCCGCCTGAGGGTCAACCGGGCGCCCGCGTAAGGCAGACCGGGACCGGTGCGGTACCCCAACTCCAGGTCCATGTCGCTTCTGGCCGTCAGGTTGACCTCCGCCAGCAGGCTCAGGGGAAAGCCGGGCGTCTTCTCTACCGCCAGGGTCCCGCTAAAGCCTCCTCTGCGCCGGGCCGATAGTCCCATCTGGACCAGTTGGCGCGTCAGGCTCTGGTAGGCCTGGCTGCGTTTCAGCGGCTGACCGCCGTACCAGACTGAGAATTCGATGCTTTCAGAGAGTGGGGCTACGATGGCCAAGCCGGCAACATATTCCCCCGCCCCGGCGTCAAAGCCCTTAATGGATACTTCATTGTATGACAGGCTTAGGCCGGCGGTCAGGCGATGGCCTACCTGCCTGGCCACGGCGGCAGTGAAGCTGGTCTCGCTGTAGAGTTCGTCCCCCGAGGTCCATATGCCGGCGGCGCTACGCCAGGGGCCATAGCGGCCCCCCAGGGACACGGCGTTGTAGGCGGCCCAGGCAAATCCCATCGGTCGCCCCTGGCCCAGGGAAGCCCACAGGGGCTGGTCCGGCAACCGAGCTGGGTTGTTCATGGCGGGCGGGAAGATGCCGTCCAGGGAAGCGGTAGTGGTGCGGAACAGGTTGGCGCCCTCGAAGGCGCCTGAGAGCACGGCCACCGAGGCCCATAGCAGGAGCATGCTGCGCGCTACGGGGAATTCGACGCCCGATCCAGCGGTCCCTGCGCCACAATGGGGGCGGCTCATGATACTTAAGGGGCCGGGTCCTTGTTGTCCGGTCGGCGAATTTTCCGGTCGGGCATCACCCGGAACACTTTCTCCCCGCGCTTGACCATACGGTATTTTCCTCGGGCCAGACGCTCGATATACAGCATGTCACTTTCCAGACTGGCTTGTTCCGTGCGCAAGGAGTCTGCCCGTGCTCGCAGCGCGGTGATTTCCTTGTTGAGACGTTCGTTGTCCCGTCGCAGCCGATAGAGGGGCGCCAGGCCGTGTTGGTTGATCAGGATGAATAACAGCACCACACCTACGATCAGGATGCCCATCCAGCGTTGAACTCGACCGGAACGAGTCGGTGTGGTGCGTCCGTACCGTCGGCTGATGTACCGGGGGGTCACACGTTCTGATCTCCATTACGGGACATGGGAAAGACCTCCTGGCCCGGGAAGCGGGCCTTGGCGCCCAGGGCCTCCTCAATGCGGAGCAGCTGGTTGTACTTGGCGATGCGGTCGGTCCGGCTGGCGGACCCGGTCTTGATCTGGCCCACACCCGTGGCCACTGCCAGGTCGGCGATGGAGACATCTTCGGTCTCACCGGAACGGTGCGAGATCACCGCCCCGTACCCCGCGGCACGCGCCATGTCAATGGTGCGCAGGGTCTCGGTCACCGAGCCCACCTGGTTGAGCTTGATGAGAATCGCGTTCATGGACTTTTCGTCAATGGCCCGTTGCAGGCGCTGAAGACTGGTTACCGTCAGATCGTCGCCAACGATCTGCACCTGCCCGCCCAGGCGCTGCTGGAGCACCTGCCAGTTGGCCCAGTCATTCTCGTCCAGGCCATCCTCCAGGGAGATGATGGGGTAGCTATTGACCCAGCCCTCGTAGACACCGATCAGCTCCTCGGCATCCAGCAGCTTGCCTTCCGATGCCAGGTTATAGCGCTGGGTGGCCGGGTCATAGAACTCGCTGGCGGCGGCGTCCAGGGCCAGGTAGAGCTGCTTGCCGGGGGTGTAGCCGGTACGCTGGACGGCCTCCAGAATGATCTCGATGGCCTCCTCGTTGGAACGCAGGTTAGGGGCAAAACCCCCTTCGTCCCCTACGGCGGTGGCGAGTCCCTTGCTTTTCAGAACAGCCTTGAGGTGGTGGAAGGTCTCCACCCCCATCTGCAGGGCTTCGGAGAATGATGTGGCTCCCACCGGGAAGATCATGAATTCCTGGATGTCCACGTTGTTGTCGGCGTGGGAGCCGCCGTTGATAATGTTCATCATGGGGATCGGCAGGGTGAAGCTATCGGCCCCATCGGCCAGATAGGCATAGAGGGGCTGGCCCGTGGACTGGGCGGCGGCATGGGCCACAGCCAGGGATACCCCCAGGATGGCGTTGGCCCCCAGGCGGCTCTTGTTGGGGGTGCCGTCCAGGGCGATCATGGCCTCGTCCAGACCAGCCTGGTCGAGGGCGTCGCGTCCGGTCACGGCCTGGGCCAGCTCGCCGTTCACATGGCCCACAGCGTTCCGGACCCCTCTGCCCATATAGCGCCCGGCGTCGCCATCGCGCAGTTCCACGGCCTCGTGCTCGCCCGTTGAGGCACCCGACGGGACGATGGCCCGCCCCTGGGAGCCGTCGCTCAGTCGGGCTTCAACTTCTACGGTAGGATTGCCCCGGGAGTCCAGCACCTCCCGGCCGTGAATGTCGCTGATGGTTGGCATAGGCTCCTCAAAAGTTATAGGTGCGGGTGAAATTCAATCATAAGGTAAGGGAGTTTTCTATGTCTCATCAACGCTATTGGCACCTCAAGAATGACGATCGCCTACTCCCGGCTCGCCCGAACGACCCCCGCCAGGATCAGCACGCCGCCCACCACCAGTGGCACGGTCAACACCTCCCCCAGGAAAACGATCCCCAGCAACACCCCCACCACGGGAAAGGTATAGGTCACCGTTGTGGCCCGCCCCGCACCCCACCAGGCGATGAGCCGGTAGAAGAGCTGGTAAGCAAAGGCGGTGCCCACCAGTCCCAGCCAGGCCATGGCCAACAGGGCCTTGGGATGCAATCGGTTCGGCAGACCCTCGATGGTCAGCATCAAGACCGTCATAATCAGTAGGGCTGAGATGAGGGAGACCAGAACAAGTTGGGTATGGGGCACATCCCGGAGGAAGTAGCGCACATAGATGGAGGCCAGGGCGTAGCTCAGTGAAGCCGCTGCCACCGCCAGGGACCCGGCGAAGGGCGATCCGGTGTTCCCGGAGCCGGTTGGCAGACCGACCAGGATGACCACCCCGGCGAATCCCAGGACAATCCCCAGCAGTTTCTTCCGGGTCAGGCGCTCGTCAATCAGCAGGGGGTGGGCCAGGGCCACCGTCCAGACGGGCACGGTGCTGTTGAGGACGGCGGCCAGGCTGCTGTCGATAGTCTGTTCCCCCCAGGATATGAGGGTGATGGGGAGAGCCAGGTTGATTACGCCCAGGAAAAAGATCTGCAACCAGCGCTTATTGGACTCTGGCAGGGCCGCCCTTTCCTTCCAGGAGAACAGTGCGATGGCCACCAGCGCGATGAATAACCGCCCGGTTACCAGGGTGAACGGCCCTACGTAAGTCACGCCGATTTTGATGAACATGAAGGAACTGCCCCACGCCAGCGCCAGTGCGGTAAATACCAGCCATTGGACCATGGGTTTAGGCATCGTATCGGGTTCTACCGCCCACTATTCGACCCGGCCAGTGAGGGATCAGGGCCGGTCTATTTGCGGCCGGCGGCACTGGATGGGGGGCTGGCTAATCAGGCGGGCCACCCCCGGGAACATCACCTGGCCAGGGCGGGCGCTTCGGAGGTGTCGAGTGTGGTATATATGAAATCCCCCCAGGGCTTTTTATTGAAGTTGGCCGCGTTGGCCGCCGTATAGAAGGTGACCCTGCCCTCGGGTTTGGTGGGGGCCTGCCAGGCGACTGCCCAGCTGATGGGGCCGTCCTTCCGCCCCATATGAGAGCCTTCGAGAGTGTGCTCCACATACTGACGCACCGATCCGTCGGCCGCCGCCTCGGTTTTCAGCTGGGTCAGCTTCGGTTCTAGCAACAGGAACTCTCCCGCCGGGAGGCTGTCTTCGTTAAGGACCGTCATCTGAAAGCCCCAACGCTTCTGGCCCTTTTGCAGGAGCGTAATACTGAGCGTATAGCGCTTCCCCGGTTCGTAAATCTCGGGAATGCCGGTGACAGCCAACTCCCCACCGCCGCTGTTGAGCGCATTCTGGGCATGGCACTTTTCAGCTTGGCACGAGCTCTCTCCCGGCGCATTGGTGCTGGCCGATTTGGGACCCTTGCCATAGTGGACAGCGTAGGTGGTGCTCACTGACAGAACGCTGACGAATAGCCCTGTCGCGAGCCATTTGACTAAGGCCGGATCAAATCGCATCGGCTTACTTCGCCTGGCGGAGCATCTCCTTGGCCGACCTCTGCAGAGTGATGAGGATTTTTTTCGTGTCCTGGACATTTTTAATGGCCGTGGTGGCCGCCAGATCATCCGGATTGAGTGCCAGGGTGTTGTCCATGAAATAGAGCGCCTCCGAATAAGAGGTCTGGGCTTCCCCCAGGGCGATTGCCGCGAGTGCCATCTGCTCGTAGTCCACCTCCTGTGACGCAATGGCCTGCTGGTAGGCAGCCTGTCCCCGATCCAAGGCGTCGTTACCGATGTTGATATACAGCAATCCAATGTTGTAGAACACGTCAGGCTCTTTCGGGGATCGTCGCTGGGTGTCTTCCAAGGCCTCAATTGCTGCCTGAGGATTTCCCGTCGAAATATATGCATTGGCCAACCGCTGCATCACTCCAATATCGTCGGGAAGGGCTTCATGGGCCCGTTCATACAGCGCCAATGCTTCATCGTGCTGCTCATCGCTCCAGGCCTGCTCACCTGCCAGGAGCAGGATCATCCCATCATCGGGATTCATTTTTAGGGCCAGCTCAATAGCCGCCAACTCCCCCTCTTTATCACGCAGATGACGATAGCAATAGACCAAATTCGTATAGGCAGAACTTTCACTCGGTGAAATTTGGGTGGCAGTTTCGAAACGGGATGCCGCTTGGAGGAGTCCATCCCGCTGCTCCTCGTCGGGCGCTTCACCGCCCATATCTTCGATGATGCGGTTATACAGATCGGCGCCAAGCCTGTAAACTTTGACCCACTCATTTCGGCGGAGGTTCGTTACATGTTTGTCCATGGAAACGCCGTTAAACTTCTGGGCCGGGTTGCGCCTGAGAGCTTCCTCCAGCATCTGGCTCATTTCGGCATATCGACGTTGCGGAGCGTAGACGTCTCGCGCCAGCAGAAAAGGCACATGGGCATTTTCTGCCTCAGCTGGAACATCCAAAGCTTTGAGAAAAAACTCCTCAGCCTGATCCAGATCTGCTTGCTGGACATACATTTTGGCGGAGACGAATTCCTGGCTCTCGCAGGCCAGACCGATCAGGGCCACCGCCGCCGCGATAGCGAGCAATGTAAATGGTTTCCTCACGATTCTATCCTTATGATATGAATGTACCCGCGTAATTAATCATCAACGGGTGAATTTACAGCCGCAGTCCCTGCTGAATAGCTCTTTCATCCATCCGCTGCAAAATGGCCCCGGCCCGGCGCTGGATGCCTTCCTGGGTCGCCTTGAGCAGCCCCTCAAGCCCCAGCCCCTCGACAGTGTATGAAGCGGTGGCCGCCGCCATGATGACGGCTTCCTCCAGGGTGTTTTCGGTCTGCTGGGCCAGCTGGCCTAGGAGACCGCCGGCGAAGCTGTCTCCAGCTCCCGTGGGATCCACAACCTTGGCACCGGGGTAAACGGGGATATGGCGGCGGCTGTTTTCCGTGGCCAGTAGGGCGCCATTCTGCCCCTGTTTGATGATCACGGTCGAAGGTCCGGCGCGCAACAGCGAATCGGCCGCATCCTCCAGATCGGTCTGCCCAGTAAATTGGACGGCTTCCTCATCATTGAGCAGGAAGATGTCTGATTTTTGAACGACCCCGCGGAGCTCCTCGCGGTTCACATCGATCCAGAGGTTCATGGTATCTGCAATGATGGTGCTGCCGGGGGGCAACTCGCTGCAAACGGCGAGCTGTAAACTAGGCTGGATATTGCCGAGATAAACCAGATCGGCCTTGCGGTTTTTTTCACTCACCTTGGGCTGAAAGTTCTCGAACACACCCAGATCGGTAAACAGGGTCTCTCTGTGGTTGAGGTCACTCGAGTACCGCGCGCCCCATCGGAAGGTTTTCCCATCCACGCGCTGGACGTCGCTCAGGTCCACGCCACGGTCGCTGAGCAGCTGCCACCCTTCCTCCGGAAAGTCCGTGCCTACCACGCCGATCAGGTTCACCGGGGCGAAGAGCGACGCCGCCACGGCAAAAAATGTAGCGGACCCCCCCAGAATGTCCCTGCGTTTGCCCAGGGGGGTTTCGAGTGTATCAAGGGCAATAGAGCCCACAGCCAGGATAGATTTTGGATTCATGGACCGGCAGTTTAGGCCAATAGCGAACTAAAAAGCAAGTTTGAAAGGAAAGTCAACGAGTATAATTTGATTCATGGGTTATCTGGACTATTGTTCCAACTGTGGCGCACGAAATGAAACCAGGGTGCTGGAGGGCCGGTCCCGGCGCGTCTGTCCACAGTGCGATACCATCCACTACGAGAACCCCCGCCCCGCGGCGACCGTCGTAGCCGTCCGTGATGAGCAGCTATTGTTGGTCAAGCGGGCCGTCCCCCCGGCGGAGGGCGAGTGGTGCCTGCCGGGAGGGTTCATGGAACTGCGTGAAAGCGCCGCTGAGGCCGCCCGGCGTGAACTCAGGGAGGAGACCGGCCTGGATGCCCCCGATCTGACCTTTCTGGCCTTCTGCCCAACGCCGGGAGGCATCCGGGGCGACCTGCTGGTGTTCGCCTTTGTGAGCGAGGCCTTTACCGGCCAGCTGGTTCCCGGTGATGATGCGAGGGACGCCCGGTTCTTTCCCCTGGCCGATCTCCCTCCCGTGGCCTTCAGGTGCCACCGCGAACTGATTCACAGCTATCGGGGCTCTCCCTTGAAATCGGCCCATCCTGTGCCGGCACCAACCGTCGGCGAGAAGCGGCCCTGAGAGTCACGCCCCGGTCTTTCCCGTGAAAATCCTGGTCCTCTACGGCCCCAATCTGAACCTGCTGGGCTGGATTTCCCGTAACACGGGGTCTCGTCTGACCCTGGACCGGCTCAACCGGTCACTGCGCCGCAAGGCTCGGGAATTGGACGTGGAGCTGAAAATCTTTCAATCTCAGAGTGAATCGGACGCCAGCAAACTGCTCCAGGGACAGCGGAATAAGGTCGCTGGTGTTCTCCTCGTGCCGGGAATCTGGGCCGAAACCGGCCGGCTGCTGCAAGAGACCCTTGCGATTACCGGCCTGCCTCTGGCTGCCTTTTACCTGGAGCCTGAATCGGGACCG
The DNA here is from genome assembly GCA_022563485.1 of Fidelibacterota bacterium. Classification (GTDB taxonomy): domain Bacteria; phylum Fidelibacterota; class Marinisomatia; order SCGC-AAA003-L08; family TS1B11; genus JADFNF01. Next base: position 15,547 of record JADFNF010000028.1, read on the forward strand.
TGGCATAACCACAAGGCGTCCATCTTCCGGGATAGGGCTGTTCTCGAGGCGCAGGGAGTCCGTCCCGAGGCCCTCGATGCCCTGCTGCAACGGTTCGCCGAACACCTCAGGTCTTAGGCGTCGTCGTCGCCCCCAGCTCCGACCAGCCGATCACCACCACGATCAGCCCACCCCCCAGCCAGGCGGCGGGGGTCAGGGATTCTCCGGCTAGGGCCACGGCAAACAGGGCGCCGAATACCGGTTCGCTGGCGAGTATCAGTGCGACCCGGGTGGGCGCTAGATGGCGCTGGGCCCAGGTCATGCCCAAAAGGGCCAGGGCGGTGGCCGCCACGCCGGTGACCCCCAGTCCCCACCATAGTGGCCCGGCAGGGATCAAGGTCCAGGCAGTCCCTGTGAGGAGGCCGGTTCCCAGCGTCGCCAAGCCGGCCAGGCTCGTAACCGCTATGAGCTGCACCCAAAAATAACGGAGGATATCCGTGGAAGGGGCATAGTTGCTCAGGAAGATGATGTGACCGGCAAAGGCCACGGCGCAGGCCAGGGTGAGGAGGTCCCCCCGGTTGACGCCGGCGGCCCCCAGGGGATTAGTCAGCAGGAGCAGTCCCAGGGTCGCCAGCCCGGCGGTCACCCACCGTTTGGCCCGCAGCTGTTGGTGACTAAGCCCCCACAGGAGGAATGGCACAAGCACCACGTTCAGCCCGGTGATGAAGGCCGACCTGCTGGCTGTAGTGCTCACCAGCCCCCAGGTC
>JADFNF010000197.1 GCA_022563485.1 Fidelibacterota bacterium
GGTCTTGAGCAGGTCGATGCCGTAGACCATCTCCGTCACCGGATGCTCGACTTGAATGCGGGTGTTCATTTCCATGAAGTAAAAATGACCATCGCCATCGAGCAGAAACTCCACCGTCCCCGCACCCACGTAGCCCACGTGATCGGCGGCCTTCACGGCGGCTTCGGTCAGTTCCCGGCGCAACGTCTCATCCACCGCTGGTGAGGGGGATTCTTCAATGAGTTTCTGGTTCCGGCGCTGAATGGAACACTCCCGCTCCCCCAGGGCTACCGCCTTGCCATCGGGACCACCCATGACCTGCACCTCGATGTGGCGCGGGCTGCTGATAAACTTCTCCACATACAGATCACCATTGCTGAAGGCGTTCTGGGCCTCATTTTGGGCCTGGACATAAGCCTGGGACAACAGATCGGCGCTTTCCACCCGGCGCATACCCTTACCCCCGCCACCGGCGGTGGCCTTGACCATCACCGGGTAGCCCAACTGCTCAGCGATCCTGGCCGCCTCAGCCACGTCTTTAACCACATCCTTGGAACCGGGCGTCACCGGCACCCCCGCCTCGATCATGGTCTTCCTGGCAGCCGCCTTGTCCCCCATGAGGTTGATGATGCTGGCCTTGGGACCGATGAAGGTGATGCCGTGGGCGGCGCAAATGCCGGAAAACTCAGCGTTTTCAGCGAGAAAGCCATAGCCGGGGTGGATGGCATCGGCATTGGTGAGCTCCGCTGCGGCAATGATGGAAGGGATATAGAGGTAGCTGCGGCTGCTTTCGGGGGGGCCGATGCACACCGCTTCGGTAGCGAACCGCACATGGAGGGCCAGATCATCGGCCGTGGAGTAGACCGCCACCGTTGAGATGCCCAGTTCATGGCAGGCCCGGATGATCCGCAGGGCGATCTCTCCCCGGTTCGCGATCAGAACTTTCTTGAACATGTCCCTATCAATCCCCTGCCGACGGGTCACGCGCCTGAATGTACGGCACCGGGGGGTTGTGATGGAACCGGCGGCCCTGCCAGGCGCCCAATCAACTGGGGTCCACGACCACCAGGGCCTGGTTAAACTCCACCGGCGAAGCGTTATCAACCAGAATTTCGACCACCGTACCGTTCAAGTCACTTTCGATCTCGTTCATAATCTTCATCGCTTCGATGATGCAGATGATCTGGCCCTTTGTGACCGTATCGCCCACGTTGATATAGTCCTGCGATTCAGGCGAGGGAGACCGATAGAATGTTCCCACAATGGGCGCCCGGACCGCTGGGTGATTGGAGGGCTCCTTCGGTGGCTCGAGGGCCTGCTGGTTACCAGACTCCTGGGGATTGATTCCCTCGGCGGGGGCAGACCCCTCAGACGGGTGAGGAACTTGAGGAGATGAACTTCCCGAACCGGCAACATGTTTGACAACCCGGATCTTGCGTCCCCACCAGGTGGACACTTCCACCTCGTTGATGTTGCTCTCCTCAATGATCTGGATAATTTCTTTAATTCTGCGTTTGAGATTGATACCCATAGGTTAGTCCATGCCGGTGGAGGAAGTTACACCTTGACCCGCTCGATATAGCGCCGCTCCCGGGTATTTATGCGAATGGTCTCCCCCTCGTTTATAAACAGGGGAACCTGGACCACCACACCGGTTTCCAAGGTCGCCGGCTTGCTCCCGCCGGTAGCCGTGTCGCCCCTGACTCCCGGGTCGGTCTTAACGATCTTCATGTTCAGGTGCTGGGGCACTCGGACCTCCACCGGATCGTCGCCGTTAAAGGCAATGGTCACCTCCAAATTCTCGGTAAGGAAATCCACGGCGTCCCCCAACTGGTCAGCGGACAGGGCCACCTGGTCGTAAGTTGCGTTGTCCATGAAGTAATAATGATGGGCGTCACCGTACTGGTAGGTTAATGTTTTGGCCTCGACGCGCACCTCCTCCACCTTCTCTCCGGCGCGAAAGGTCTCGTCCACGACCTGGCCGGTGCGGACGTTCTTGATCTTGGTACGAACGAAGGCGGGCCCCTTGCCGGGTTTCACGTGGAGAAATTCCACGATCTTCCACAAGCCGCCCCGGTGGTTAAACACGAACCCGTTACGAAAATCTGATGTTGATGCCACAAGTGCCTCGAATAGTGGATATGACATTGGGAAAGCGGCAGAAGTTAATTCCGCCCCCTTCGGCGGTCAAGGGAGGGTTGGTCCTTCCCGCCTCAGCGGGCAGGGACGTTCCCGGTTTCGAGTTGAGAGTTTGGCGAATGTAAGGGAATCTAGAAAAAAAGCCCCTCCCGGCAAGTGAGCCAGAAGGGGCTATCAATATCATCCTGGCGACTTCATCAGCACCATCTTCCCGCTTTCGGCAAATCGCTGGTCGCTCTCAGTAGAGACGGCCTCCAGCCGGTAGATATAGACCCCATGGGTACGGGCCGTCCATTACGGTCGGTGCCGTTCCACACCACCTGCTTGAAACCGGGTGCTTCCTGGAGTTCCCAGCTCATCACCTCCCGGCCGGTGAGGGATAAGCTCAGGGGATGAGACCAGCAGACCGATGCGATTTTGTGATCGATCCCAATCCATACACACCTGTTATGGATACCGCTGATATGGTATGTCACCTTTGAAGATAACCGGTAAATCAGACCGTTCAATTTCCACCATTTGTAAAGGAAAAATGACAGCATCGCAAGGACCAAGGTCCTCGCTAGTTAGAGGCCCAATCCGGACCTCAATGTTACCTGATATTTCAATTATAGCTTCAATTGTCTCTACAAAGTTTGAGCAGCCGCTGTATCCAGATCCATAGAAAACAGCTAACACCACTTTTTGCTCAAAGTCAATATAGGGTGGTGGCGTTTTCTCTCCCTGCTCATTGTAAGTGAACCAATACTGCTCCCACAAATAAGCTAGCCTAGCACTTTCCTGAATAACCTCGGTTCCAGCAAAAGGTATCTGGAAATTTGCCGCCTCCTCGATGTTATCGAAAGGAAGGGGCGTACCTGGTTTGGTCGGGGAATCGCAAGATCCAAGCAGTATCAGGGTCAGGGGAATGCCAGGCAATAAACTTATCTTTTTCAAAACTATTCCTTCATTTGGTGCTTTTGCCAACCGGGTTTTTGCTGCAGGACGAAAGTGTCGTGAGAAGAATGAAGAAGAGAGCCGCGAACCGAGTGCTGACCACCTGCCCCGCCTTAGGCCGCTCAAAAACCGGACCTGTGCCCATGGGAATGGATATCTGTTATCTCAGTGCGCATTCACACTCCTAACCCCATGGGCCGACAATGTAGTGAGCACCTGAAGTCTCCCTATGTAGGACTAACCAAACAGTAGGAAATAGATGGTGAAAGTCAGGTACTATCTTTCAAGCCGTCCGGGTATTTCAAAAGGGGCCGCAAACCTGGAGGGGGATGTGATCGATCAGCCGCACCGCCCCTTGCGGGGCCGCCACCACCCCTCGGGCGCCGGGCAACCCGATCATCCGGTCTCCGGCCAGGACCGCTTTGTTAACAAGCTGGAGTTGACGATTCCTGAGGGTAGAGAAGATGCATAATGCCGGTCCAGAGAGGACACCTTCGACTGTC
>JADFNF010000029.1 GCA_022563485.1 Fidelibacterota bacterium
ATCTGTACGACTGTCCCGAGGAATCGGCTATCGGCTGCCGTGAAGTCCCACGTCCCTTCATGGGCCGTCATCCGGGAAAATATTTCAGCGGTCTGACGGGCATCGCCCATATAGTAGGTGCTATAGGGAACTTGCCCGTTCACCAGGAAGGTGAGGTGGCAATCGGTCATCTGCCGTAGACGGCCAAGAAAGGCCTGGTCCATGTGGTAACCCAGGAGCAGGATACCTCGGAGTTTCGCACCTGTGCGAATCGGAATGGCTGCCACCTTCATCAAGGTATCTGTGAGGGCCCAAATATCCCCGGATTCAAAGCCGCTCATGGCATCGGTCACAACCGGTTCCCTGGTGAGATCGAGTTCATAACCGGGTAGGATGCCGTGACCCGCCAGGAAGCGCTCATCGGGGTCAAGGACGGCGAGCAGAGTGGCTAATTGGGTCTGGTTTAATTCCTCCACCGTCTGGGCGATCGTACTGCTGTCCATGGTGGAAAGGGAGGCCCGCAGACGGGCGTCTGCACCAAGATTGCTCGCCTGATCGATGAGCCGGTCGATGTCGATATCGGTATAGGTTTGGTACACCTCCGCAGCGTTCTGAAGCGAGTTTGCCAGGTTGGCCCGCATCTCTTCGGTAAAGCGCTGATTAACGAGAATGGCAACCAATGCCACGGTAATGAAGGTAAGCAACAGAAAAGTGAGAAATATCTTAAGACGGAGACTGACGGTGAATGTCTTGGGACCAGGGATGCTCATGGGCCTAGAGCTGGAAATTCAGTATGATTTCTTCCTCAGGGGTGGTCGTGGTCACCACCTTGGTCGTCGTCTCCCTCGAATGCTCGCGCCACACTTTCACCACATATGTGCCGGGGGGGATGTTGGAAATGCGGTAGCTGCCGTCTGCCTTCACGGTAGTAAAATAGGGATTCGGCAGTACGAGGACCACACCGTTCATCTCGGAATGAATATCGCAGAACATCTCTACCACTCCTGGTCGATCAAAGGTTACGCTGTGCTTCTCACCGGCAGGGTAGCGGCCCAGATTGAACTGCTTGGCCTTTGAAAGGGAAAAAATATTGTGGTAGACCATATCACTGTTGAGAAAAGTCACGGTCGTACCCGACACGATCGGAGTGACGTGAGGCAAAATTGTCAGTTCGCGTTGGTCGATCACCGGTTCCGTAGTCGGGTCTGGAGACGGTTCGAGTGCCGGGTGATCGTCCAGATAGACGATGATGGTTTCAGAGGTCCCGGCCAGCTGGGGAGCAGTTGTTCGGGGTGGCCGGTAGCGATTGCGGGCATAGGGGCTAATCATCACCGGCGTCTGCGGAGAACGCGGGCTGAAACTCACTGTGCCGGTAATCTCAGCTGCGCGGATGCCGCTGCTTAGGAGGAGCAGGCACCAGATAGACCCTAGAACGATTTGTTTTACTTGTGTGTGGAGAAACGGTTTCATAATGGTCGTAGATAATAGTCTCCACCAATGGGGCTGCCAACAATGGCAGTCGCTCAAACCGGAAGCGATTTGATTAAATACAAACGAGGCGATCATCGGGCGACTCTCGCCTCGTTCCTGTCTGGTAGATTGTGCCGGTGCGGGAGAGATACTCCCTCTACCATAGGAGTATCTTGTGGGGCGGTGTGATTGAATTGACATGCAGAAATACTCGCAAAGGACTCAATCTCTCTTAAATATTAAAAGATGGAGTGAAAAAAATGTTCCCACAAAATCACTCCTTCCGCCCTGGTTTCAGGAGGTATATTCGAGGACAGATTTGAAAAGAGATTCATTTTGTCAGTTACACGTCATCCCCGATCATCCACTCAAAGGCCTATCATGGCGCTACACCCAGACAGCCGCCGTGACTCCAGGACAGCCGCCGGTACGGGTGGAGTCTACATCCATATTCCATTTTGCAAAACCAAGTGCATGTACTGCGACTTTTATTCTGTGGCCAATAGGGAATCCGCCATGGACCGGCTGGTGGATTGCCTGCTCACGGAGATCAGGGATGCTGGGATTTCACCCCCCAGCTGGCAGATCGACACCCTTTTTATTGGCGGTGGGACGCCGAGCCTGTTGGCCCCCCATCATCTGGAACAACTGCTAACTGCCTTGGATCAGGCCTTCGGGCTGAGTGAGCTGGTGGAATTCACGTTGGAGGCCAATCCCGGCGAGGCGCCCGAGGATAAATTAAGGGCCTTTCGCGAGCTGGGCGTGAACCGCCTATCCATGGGATTTCAATCCTTTGATCCGGGCCTCCTGAAATTCCTCGGGCGTTTGCACGATCCCGCCGCCTGCTTCAAGACCTATGCCGCTGCCCGCCGGGCTGGATTCGACAATATCAATGCCGACCTCATGTTCAATATCCCCGGGCAGAGCCTCGAGGGCTGGCGGGGGGACCTCACCACCCTGGCCGACCTGGAGCCGGAACATATCTCCGCCTATTCGCTCACGGTGGAAAAGGGGACGGAACTTTTCAGGATGGTGGCGGCCAGCGAGGTGACCCTGCCGGACGAGGATCAGGACTACCGTATGTACGCCCTGACCAGGGAGCTTCTGTCGCGGCGGGGATATGTGCCCTACGAAGTCAGCAATTATGCCCGGGAGGGCCGAGCCTGCCAGCACAACTTGCACTACTGGCGCATCGAGCCCTACCTGAGTTTTGGACCTTCTGCCCACAGTTTCGACGGCTTCCAACGTCGCTGGAATGTGCGCAACTTGGACGCGTATATGGACCGAATAGCGACGGGGCGCTCTCCGGTGGCCGGGGACGAAGAGCTCAGCCCCAACCAGCTTTATCACGAGAAGTTGGCCTTTGGTCTACGGCTTAAGGAGGGCCTCTCAGTGACGGAGAGTCTGGGTTATGCGTCACCTGGGGCTTTCGCCAGGCAGCACGGTCAGCTGCTGAATAAATGGGAAGGCTGGCTCGTCCTTCAGGGAGATCGCCTGCAGATGACCGAAACCGGGGTTTTTCTCACCGACACCATCACGGCGGATTTTTTCACCGAAGGGCCTCCTGAAGGATCATCCGATACGGGACCTCACTGGGATCAGCGAAAAATCTCCTTGGAACAGAATAGCCGGTCCCAGGCTAATGTCCAGGGACAGGAACGATCCGTAGCACAGCTGCCAACTCACGCTACCACGGATTAGATATAAAACGAGGGCGGTGATGATCTCACCGCCCCATTGCCGCTGATTGAAATATCTGCCGGCGAGGGATAAGTATTACAACAGGGCCATGATACGGTCCAGGAAGAATTGTTCACTCCTGGCCCCGAGGAACATGTCCTGAATGTATCCCTCACGGTCGATCAGGAAGGTCGTAGGGATAGCCGTAACGCCGCCATAGGTCCGGCTGATCCTCATCAACTCAGATCTTGTACCGTGGAGTATCGGGTATGTTATCTTGTAATTCTCAGCAAATTTCCTGACCTGATCGGTACTTACATCATCGAGCGAGATACCGAGAATGACCACATCCTGCTCCTTATAGGCGCTGTAGATGCGTGACAGGTCGGGTATCTCCTTTCGACAGGGTCCACACCAGGTGGCCCAGAAGTTTACCACCACCACCTTGCCCCGCAGGTCGCTGAGGGTGTAGGACTCACCGTCCAGGCTTTTAAGAGTGAAATCGGGCGCAAGAATCGCCTCTTCGTCAGCATTTGGTTCTGCATCTGTGCCAATGGCCATGAGGCTGCCACCGACAACCATCAATGTTATGGCCAGAACCGTCGTTACAACTGTCCATGTACGCTTTGTCATTTTTTACCCTCGTTAATGAATACCTTTAGCACGTAGTCCACCCAAATTATAATTGATCACCAAATTAAGGTTTACCTGCTCTGCAACATACAGAAACTTGCACTATTGCCAGCCCGCCCCACGATTGTCAGCCAAAGTGTGCATCGATCATTTTACTGGCCAACTTGATTCTCTCAGGCTCTATCAAATCGTTTTTGTGTACAAGCATGAAAGTATTTTTAGTTCCCAGACTTGGGTCCCCAGCTGTCGCGGGGCTGACAACAATGACTTTGGCGGGATCGGTCTCGGTGGAAATCGCATGGCTAATGGGCTTGATCATATCTTCAATCCTGCCCAGGGTAGCAAATATGATGGGCAAATCGGGATATTTCGCCCTGATACCCTGAAAAACATCCAGATTAGGAATCGCCGGCGCTGGAGACAACGCTGGTGGAGATAACAGTACCTTTCACCGTGCTCCCACCCAATTGATCCAATTCATGAATGTCTGTAATGGGATGAGGTGAATACCCTTTTTCGATGAGGAACTTTTTCATATGCTCAGCAATGAACGGGTGCGGTCGTGCCAGTATGACGATTTTTTCGTCCGGCCCATGTTCAAGCTCCGATTTTAAACGCGTTAAGCGGCATTCTGCTCTCTAATTATAGCCATTCTGGAGTAGGTAGAGACGGAGAAGGGAACCAGATAATTCATCGCCACCCGCACCAAGACTTCGCCAGTGAAACTGAGGTGCAGGATCGCATTGGTCTGGTTAATCAGGCTTAAGATGGTACCCACGACCAGGGCGACTTTGACTGATTTTTTACAGCAGTCCTTAAAAGCTTCCGACATACTGGCGCTCCCTCATTATCGGTTTGGATTGGCGGCGTACTATCGATTGGGTCGGCGTTCACCGAGCGTCAGTGACGGTCGAGGTTCAAAACCCTTATCTAGAAAGGCGACAAATTTTTTGGAATCCCTGGTCATACCGGGGAAGCGGCTGATTTCCCGGCCATCAGGGGCCAGGATCACGTAGAGCGGGAGCGCCACCGTACCAAAGCGCTCCACTACGAACCGCTGCTTCTCCCTGAAGTTCGGCCCCCCATCCGTATAGAGGCGCAGTAGGACATATTTTTCGAACCGTTCGGCAACATCGGGGATGGTAAAGATGTTGGCCTCCATCCACCGGCAGTTGGTGCAGGTATAGCCAGTCACATCCAGGAATATGGGCTGGTTGGTCAACTGGGCCTGCGCCAGAGCCTCGTCGTACTCACCAAACCAGCGCAGCTGCTCCAGCTGATTGCCCAAGACGACGCCGGTGTTGTCCACGGTGAGTCGCGGGGGGAGATAGGCCGCCACCAGGCTGGGGATTTTCTGCCCCACCAGGCCGGCGCCCAGCAAAAGGCTGAACATAAGAAAGGTGCTGCTGATCAGCATTCGGGGAACGGGAATCGTCTCCAGGGGTGAATCGTGAGGCAGTCGTATTTTGCCCAAGAGATAGAGGCCGGTAAGCAGAAGGATGACCGTCCAGGCGGCCAGCACCACCTGGTGAGTAAGGAGGCCCCAATTCCAGACCAGATCACTATTGCTGACGAATTTGAAGGCGGCTGCCAGTTCCAAAAAGCCCATGACCACCTTGACCGAATTCAGCCACCCGCCGCTTTTCGGCAGCCGCGCCAGGTACTGGGGAAACAGGGCCAGGAGAAAGAAGGGCAACGCAAAGGTCACCGAATAGGCTATCATCCCAATGGCAGGCCAGAGGTAATGGCCTTGACTGGCCGCCACCAGCAGCAGCCCTACGAACTGGATCGTGCAGGTGAAGGAGGTGATGGTGAAGGTCAGGGACATGAAGAAAATGCCCATGAGCCCCCCTCTGGACTCCTGTGCCAGACTGAACTGGCGCAGCCGCGACGGGAGCTGAATTTCGTACATGCCGAACAGGCTCAAGGCGAAATAGACGAACAATCCCCCGAGCAGGAGGTTGACCCAGGGATTGGAGGCCAACTGGTTCGCGCCAGAAGCGCCCAAGGTCAAAGCCAGGAAGATGCCCAGCGCCGAGTAGATTACGATAATACCGGTTGCGTACAGACCGGCAGATTTCAAGGGCGAGATACGGCCCGATTCCCCCTGTTTAAGGAAAAATGAAACGGTGATGGGGATCATGGGAAACACGCAGGGCGTCAGCAGAGCTACCAACCCCATCCCGAGCGAGAGGAGGAGAAACGACCAGAGGCCCTCCCTGATGGCGCTCTGCAGCTCCGTCTGTTCGAGCCCGGTGACGGCGGCGAGGACCGATTCACCGGCATCGAACCGGTAGGCTTCCCGAACGGGGCCTTCTTCCACCAGGAGTTGGAAACTGAAATCCTGGTACGCTGGCGGGAGGCAGAAGGTCTCGGTACAGGCCATGAAGACGAATTGGCCCGAGAGAGTAAGTGGGCCGGGGGGCTGGTCCTTGAGGAGCGCCATCGTCTGGCTTAACTCCACCGCGCCGGAGTGCCATCCGACATCAATCTCGAAGCCTTCGTCCCACACCCGCGCGGGCGGCGGCTCCTGGAAAGGACCCAAGGCCGAAAATTTCGAGCTGTCATCCAGCTCAAAGTGGGTTGGCACGGGTCCGAAACCGCTAAGGTCGTTCGAGTAGATGTGCCACCCCGGTTCGACGACCACATTGGCCCGAAGGGTGATGCCCTCGCCGGACCGGACCTCCTCGCGGTCGATGGCTATGGACGCGGTCACGATGTCACCGGGCAATTGTCCTCTAAGAGGTGCAACAACCGCCAGGCTGCCTGCCAACAGGAATTGTAAATGCCGAAAATTCATAAGACTTTAAGTTACCGGATTAATCCTATTATTGGTGTCCGTAAAATGACGAAACTTTCTGTTATTTTAAAAATTGGATGTGCCCTATTATTTTACTCAGCCATGCTTTAACTCCGCGGGCCTGCCCAAGTTTCCTTTTGAGTGATTCCATTTGTTCCTCTGTGGCTCGTTCCCCACTGTCGATCAAGCGGTCAAGCTGGTCAAATTGGGTCCAATGCAGGTTGAGCGAATCGGGATGGATCAGAAAGTCACATTGATCCACCTGGGCCCGGGAAAGTTTTGAGGAGGATATCTCACTGATGCGGCCCAGAATACTGGGGATATTCAGTTCCTCCAACTGCGAAAAGCTCTGCAGGGACACATCCACTGCAATGACGAACTCGCCACCGATCTCCCGGGCAGCGTTGCCGGGAATCGGCTGGCCTACGGCTCCGTCGATGAGGAGTCCGTCATCGGTCGGAACTGGAGGGAGATATCCTGGAATAGACGCGCTGGCCGTCAGTGCCTGGATCAGGTTGCCCTGGCGCATAAGGACTTCCCGTCCGGTGTGCAGGTCTACGGCGCAACAGGAGAACGGAATCCGAAGTTCTTTGAAGGTTCGCACGGGTACCAGGAACTCAATGAGTCTGACAAGTCGATCAGTCTTCAGGACACCCTGCCGGACATCAGCAAAATTAAGGATAAACTTGTGGCGGACATAACGGGCGGCCCACTGCAAAAAGCCAGGCTCGGCGCCTGAGGTCATAGGCTTGATCCGGCGGACTCCGGACTGAGAAAAGGCCTCACTCGCGAGCAGGTCCCTGAATCGCTGTTCCACCCACTCCACATCCAGGGTGGCGGCATACATAGCCCCTATCACGGCCCCTATGGATGATCCCGCGATGACATCGATAGGGATACCATGCCTATTGAGGGCTTTCAGGACCCCTATGTGAGTGAGTCCCCTGGCGCCGCCGGCACCCAACGCCAAACCTATGCGGGGTGAACCTATGGGCGAACTCCGATCCGTTTGATGATCGTCCACCATTGGGGGCTGGTAATATCGAGGGCTGACAGGCCGGGACCTTCCATCATTAGGGGACCCGTCGGTCTATTGTACCCGTACGCTGAAAATACGCTGGGGCATCACCGGGTTATCCCTCGTGTCGGTGGGTGCCGCTGCGATGCTGTCCAAGACGTCCATACCATCAATAAGTTCTCCAAAAACGGTGTACTGGTTGTCGAGTCGGGTCAGCCGCCCCAAGGCGATATAGAACTGGCTCCCGGCGCTGTTCGGGTCTTGCGAGCGGGCCATGGCCAGGGTCCCCTTCACATGGAGACGAGGATTAAACTCGGCGTTGATCCTATAGCCGGGGCCGCCCTGGCCGTCATTGGCGCGCTGAGCGTCCCGTGAGAAGATATCCCCCCCCTGGATCATGAACCGGGGAATGACCCGGTGAAAGGTGGTACTATCGTAGAAGCCGATGTTCGCCAGGCGTTTGAAATTATTACAGTGCTCCGGCGCCACATCGGTGAACAGGCGCAGCTTCATCGTGCCGGCTGAGGTTTCCATCGTGACAATCTCTTCGGCAGTGGCCGGTTCGCCCGGATAGTCGGCCAACCGTTGGAGGATCGCTTCAATCTCCTCATGCGTCAAATGTAAAACTCCATCCGCATCATAATGCTCTTCCCGGACCACTTCGCCTCCCTGGTATTCACGCATCACTCGCCGCGCACCGCCTTCCCACCAGGATTGATAAGCTTTAAGCACGCCATCCTGATAATGCTCCTCGAAGGCCTGAGCGCCGCTGCGATAGTACCCTGTTTTCAGGACCATCTGCCGATTATCACCCTGACCTTCGTACCGGACAACTTCTTGCTGGGTTCCATCGGGAAACCTTTTGAGGACTTCCCCCTCCTCCTCCTTGCTGCATGACCCTATGAGGAGCAGCGATAGGGCGACAGCTGCCAGGTAAGGATACACATGAATATTCACAGATCGTTTCATAATATAAGCCGTTGGCGCCTTTCTGTTCAGATAAATAACTGATGAGCCCCCGCCGGTCAAGTGGGAGTCGTGGTTTCGTTCAACATCCATGATGACCTGAGCCCTGGAACTGAACCGACCAAGTACGGTACTTCCGTATAAGGAAAATTAGACCATGGCAGGGACTGATGCCATAACAGAAAGGAGCCTAACTTTTTCCCGTACGCCCCGGTTTGCTCAAGGGAACACCCTGTCGGCACAGGGGGCAGGTATCCGGATCCCAGGTGGCTATCGGCAGCCGCAACAGGGTGTTGGACGGGGCGTCGAAGTCGAGCCCCCCTGCGCTCCGATCGACCAGACACACCACGCCGGCAACCTGGGCCCTGGCCTGTTCCACCACCTTCAACAGTTCGAGCACCGAGCCCCCAGTTGTCACAATATCTTCCACGACCAGCACCCGTTCACCTGGTGCGAGTCTAAACCCCCGCCGCAAGGTCATGACCCCCGACACCCGTTCGGTGAACAGGGTGCGCCGACCCAATATGCGGGATACGGCGCCCGCGATTAGAATACCCCCCACCGCCGCACCCAGCACCACATCCACATCCTCGGGGCGGACATCCTCTGTCATGGCAGTGGCCACCTTGTCCAGGGCGTCAGGCTGTTCCAGGAGACGAAATTTTTCGATGTAACGGTCACTATGCCGACCGGAGGTCAGCAGGAAATGGCCATCCAACAGCGCACCACAATCCTGCAGGAGACGATGAAGATCAATTTTCATGGACAGCTACCAGAGTGTTGATTTGGCGATTATACGCGGCCACGGCGCTCAGGATATCGTCCAGAGACCCTTTCCCGGCGTACAGCACGCTCCGTGAAACGGTGATGATGCTAGGCGCTTCCGGAGTGCCCGATGCGACGGCCTGGCCTAAGGAGCCCCCCTGGGCGCCCACTCCTGGAATGAGGAACGGCAGTCCCGGTGCGGCCTGCCGCAGGTCGGCCAGATCATCGGGTTGGGTCGCCCCGACGACCAACCCCACGTTGTCAGCGTCGTTGAGGTTCTGGGCCCAGGCGGCGACCTCCCGGTAGAGGGGAGCACCCCTGGGTCGTCGCTGGAAATCGTCGGCTCCCGGGTTGGAGGTGAGACACAGCACGAAGACTCCCCGATCGGGATGGACGATGAAAGGCTCTATAGCGTCGTGCCCCATGTAGGGATTGACTGTGGCGGCGTCCAGCTGCAGATGTCCGAAGATGGCCTGGGCGTAGTGGCGTGACGAGTTGCCGATATCGCCCCGCTTGCCGTCCCCGATGACCAGTGCGCGCTCGCCAATGGTGGCGGCCAGCTGTTCCAGCCAAGCATACCCGGCTGAACCAAACCGTTCGAAAAAGGCGAAATTAAGTTTGTAGCCCCACACCTGTTCCCAGGTACGCTCAACGATGGCCAGCGAGGCTTCTTTGAGGGACTCCAGGGAATCGCCGTGGAGCCGGGAAGGGCGGTCCGGGTCCAGATCGAGACCCAGACACAGCCGGGACTGCTTGCGGATCACTTCCGACCGCAACCGGGCGTTGAAAGACGGCAACATGGTGGCGGAATCTACCGATGGCGCCAGGCAGCTTCAATGCCTTAAACCGGATCTATGGCGAGTTTACCGACATGGTTTATCCCAGCAGTTATCTTCTGGCAGTCAATTCACTCTCATCCACTGTTCATAAGTACATTTGTCCATCACACCAATCTCAGGTAGGCGCCGAACCCTAATCAATTGCCTAAGAGTTACTCTGAATACAACTGGTGCAGAAGACGAGGACGGGCCATGCCATTCAGTGTTCGGTTTGAATGACAGATATGGAATCAATTCGTTAAACTATACTTCCCCCAAATATAACCGAAAACCTTGAAAATATAAGACATCGCAATTAAGCTCGAGTGAAGAGCAACACCACGATGGTAGGCCTCTCCCAGGACCTTCATTTTAGTTCGCGCTTGACAATACAAACATAATAGATGTATCATAGACCTGAGGCGCAGACACCCCATAACCTAGTAAGGAAAAATTTATGGTCTTGACAACGCCACATCGAGGATATTCCAGAAAAGATACGGATACCAGAAAGAAGTGGCTTGCTAAGCACACCGGAATTGAGCTTGATGACACCCTCAGAAATGAACCGGAAGATTTAAAAGGCATCATCGAAAACCATGTGGGATTTATGAATATCCCCATGGCGATTGCTAGTCCTCTTGTGATAAATGGTAGCTACGCGAAGGGAGAATTTTGCGTCCCGATTTGTACGCTCGAAGGAACCCTGGCCCTGTCAATGAGCCGTGGGATGCTGGCAACGGCCCTATCCGGCGGAATAACCACGCGACACATCAAACAGGAATTATCCCGCAGCCCAGTGTTCATATTCGAGACTATCGACGAATCAGGTCCCTTTCTCGAATGGGTAAATAAACAGCATCGGAAAATAAAAAAGGTGGCCGAATCGACGACCAAACATGGGAAACTCCTCCGAATCGATAAATATACCTCCCATAATACTTTGATTCTTGATTTCGTCTATTACACGGCGGAAGCCTCCGGTCAAAACATGGTCACGATCGCCACTTCTGCAGCCTGTAAATACATCCAGGAAAATTATTCGAGCAAAAATGGATTTCGCTACCTCATAGAGTCCAACTTTAACAGTGATAAAAATCCGGCTTACAAAACGTTGCTTCTAGGACGAGGACACCACGTCGTTGCCAGTACCATCATTAGTAATCGAACCCTTAAAAGGATCTTCAGGAGCAGCACTGAAAATTTCCTCGATGGTTATCGGCAATTAACTATCGGCTCCTTATTAGCCGGAGTCGTTGGCCTAAATTTGCACGTGGCCAATGCCCTGACTGCCATCTATCTTGCGACCGGGCAGGATACCGCCTGTGTCTCAGAGAACTCTATCGGAATCATGACCTGTGAAATGCGAAATGGAGATGATCTTTTCCTAGCTCTATCTATGCCCTCAATTACAGTCGGGACGGTGGGAGGCGGAACCCGTCTTGTGCAACAGAAAAAAAATTTGGAGATACTCGGCTGTACGGGTAAGAATTCATCTAAAAAACTCGCTGAGATTATCTGTGCTTCAGCACTGGCTTTGGAACTCTCACTAGGGGGTGCGATATTGAGCAATGAATTTGCCGTGTCGCACTTAAACTACGGAAGATAACGAGTGAAGAATTCCCATGTTTCATTACAAGGTGAAGATGTTGCGCCTGAATATGCCTATCTTTTAGACCGTCCACCTCTACTCAGTCGGTCTATTCAAAAAGTTTTTGAATTCTATTGTAGGGCCGTTTTAAAAATCTATTGTCCACTGTCCGTCCGCGGGCAAGAAAACATCCCCAATACTTCCTTTATGTTTTGCAGTAACCATAACAGTCACATGGATGTAGTCATTCTTATGGTTGCCCGGCAAGCAAGTTTTAACCAATTCGGTATGATTGCGGCCAAAGATTATTGGTTTGAAAATAAAATAAAAAGATATTTAACCAGCGCTATTATGACTTTAATACCGATCGATCGATCTCCTAAAGCTGAAAGAATAATTTCTACCGATGATACGATTAATCTCTGCAAACTATTTATATCAAAGGACAATCGAAATATTATTCTTTTTCCGGAAGGCACCCGTTCACTCGATGGCAACTTGAATCCATTTAAGAAAGGAGCGACTTCTTTTGCCATCAAACTTGGCATACCTATTGTACCCGTTTACATCAATGGCAGTCATAAAGCGTGGCCCAAAGGAAACCTTTTTATGCGACCCAAAAGGATATCGGTGCTAATTGGAGAGCCTATCGATCCGCATCAATATATACAGTCTGAAGGTTTAGACCCGTCGCATTCAAACGAAATTGAAAATCAAGCTATACTAAAGATGACCAAGGATCTTGAAAAGGTAATCCATAATCTTGGGCAAAATAAAGTATAATTATGTCTGACAATAAGCCCACTAATTCATCTCTCGAAGACGGGGCAGTATGGGATCACAAATGGGGTTACGCCGATACTAAATTCGTAGTTAATCCGGATAAAACCGTGAGTCTCACAGGCAACAGATATAGTCTCTGTGGCTATCGAATGAAGCATTTTCTTCCTTACATTGAAAGCATGCTGCAGGTGAAACTGGATTTGGATGATATCAAGCAGGAAAACACTCATCCGATTGTTCCAGCGTCTTTCACCAATGAAAATTTTTATGCCGCCGTTAAAAATGAGTTTAAAGAAGATCAGTACTCCTTTGATGATAAGGAACGGCTCGTGCATAGCCACGGACAGACATCCGCCGATGAAGTGTACAAAGTATTATATAGTTCCATTCCTCGCGTAGTGGACATGGTCTATTATTGTCAATCGGAGAAAGATGCGCAATCCATAATCTCATTGGCGAAGGAACATGATGTCTGTCTCGTGCCATACGGCGGGGGCACCAGTGTCAGCAATGCTTTACAGCTGCCATCCAACGAGACTCGGATGATTGTGTCTGTTGATATGCTGAGAATGAATAATGTTGAATGGATTGATAAGGAAAATTTGCTGGCCTGTGTTCAGGCTGGAATTACGGGTAAAAGACTTGAAGAGTTGCTCGCAAAAGAAGGCTTTATGTCGGGCCACGAACCCGATAGCATCGAGTTTTCTACGCTCGGCGGCTGGATCGCTACCAATGCGAGCGGCATGAAAAAGAATCGCTATGGGAATATTGAGCAAATCGTCCAGAATCTCACCATGATCACACCTGAGGGAACACTGGAGCAACTTGATACCATGCCTCGTATGTCCATGGGGATGCAACCCCAACATCTTTTATTGGGGAATGAGGGAAACATAGGACTCATTACAAAGGCTGTTATTAAGATTCACAAACTACCTCAGGTGAAGAAATACGGCTCCATCGTGTTTCCAGATTTCGATTCCGGCGTAAAGTTCTTATACAAGCTAACTCACGAGGGCCTGCCTCCATCCAGCATCCGTCTGGTAGACAACGTTCAATTCAGATTTGGATTAGCGTTAAAGCCTGAACCAAAATATTTTGCATCGATTCTTGATAAGATAAAAAAGTTTTATCTATTAAAAATTAAAAAATTCGATCCCCTGAAACTAGCCGCTACAACGCTCGTAATGGAAGGAACTGCCATCGAGGTATCCCATCAGGAAAAAAGCGCTTATTCCATTGCCAAACAATTCGGTGGCATACCCGGCGGCGCCGAAAATGGTCGAAGGGGATACCTGTTGACATATTGTATTGCCTATATACGAGATTTTCTTTCAGGCTTCCATATCATTGGCGAAACATTTGAAACGTCTGTGCCCTGGAACAAGATTAAAAATGTCTGCCAAGCTGTTTCAGAGATGGTGGAAAAGAAACATCGGGAATTTCATTTGCCTGCAAAATCGTATATATCCTACCGTATCACTCAGACCTATCATACAGGGGTATGTATTTATTTCATGTACGGTTTCTACACCAAAGGAATCTCCTCTCCAGAAATGATCTTTTCAAAGATTGAGCATGAGCTACGCCAGACAATATTAAATAATGGCGGGTCTATTTCACATCACCATGGAGTCGGAAAATTGCGCAAGGGATTTATGAAAGGCACCATGTCACCAGCAAGCATACGAATGCTTAAGCATTTGAAGCAGGCCACCGATCCCAACAATATATTCGGCATACAGAATAATATATTTACTGATCAATAATCACACGGGTAGAACCATCTGACTTAAAATTTTGAATGGATATGGTTAGTAACATTGTCCCCATAAACTCCCGAATAAAATGGATCGATGAGAACGTGCGATTAAGTATCTATTGCAAGGAATCTTACCCATAGTCCTGACCGGAAAAACGTTCGTTATAACTGGAGCTTCTTCCGGCCTTGGTAAGGCTTTAGCTATTGCCCTGGCTGCCCATAATGTCAAGCTGGTCTTAGCGGCCCGGAATCAGGATGCCTTAATCGAAGTCGCAGAGATTTGTAAACACTCTGGATCGCCACTTCCGCTCACAGTAAGGACAGATGTCACCGATGCCAATCAATGTCGGGCAATGGTTGAGAAAGCTGTCAAACAGCATGGCTCAATAGATTATTTGATCTTGAATGCCGGTATCAGTATGTGGTCTCGCTTTGAAGACGTAACCGATACGTCAATTTTTCATAAAATTATGGATGTTAATTATCTGGGCGCCGTTCATTGTATTCACTCCGCCCTGCCCCACTTGAAAAAAAATCGAGGTAGCATCGTAGCTATTTCTTCAATTCAAGGGAAAATGGGGATGCCTTTTCATTCGGGCTATGCTGCTTCCAAGCATGCTCTCCATGGATTTCTGGATTCACTCAGAATGGAACTCAATGATGTTCATATTCTAACGGTCATGCCTCATTGGATCAGCGGCACAAGTCTACGAGAAAATGCGTTGGGTACCGATGGGCAAAAAATAGGATTATCGAAGCGTCGGCATACGAAGGAATCCATTTCCCTGGATGTGTGCAGCAAAGCAATTATAAAAGCGATGATTCGAAGGAAAAGTGAAGTGGCGATTCCATTCAAACTTAATCTCGTGCCCTGGCTGAAGTTGATCGCGCCGGGTTTCTTAAGGAAGCTGGTGCTCCGCAAACTCAAAAGCCAGGTTCCACCCCCCTCCTCCCGCCCCTAATCACCCCAGCCCTAGTTGCTAGGCCAGGGAGTGAGGAGTATTTATCACGTTCGGCTTTAGTCGTTGATCTGGTAATCAAGCAAATCGTATGTCTTGCCATTGCGATACGACTTGCGAATCATGCCAATTCCATTTGCGTGATAAAAGGTATCAATGGGATTCGGGTTAACCGTGGATCCGCCACTAACCATAAGAACATCCTGATATGTTACACCATTAACAACCTTGGCTCCAATGACTTCAACCGAGACGGTGCAGGATTGGCACAAAACAGAAGATAAGCATGACCCTTCATATTCACAATTTTCCTTGACAACTCCTGAACCATTTGAAATTGGATACGTGAAAAAGAAGTAGGATTTGGCACCCTGTTCGAGAGTGCCCATGAAACAAAACAATTTGTCGTTAACAGAACTTGACAGAATAAACGATATAGTCTCATAGTACAAGCTGTCCAGATTGCTCTGAGTGATTGTTCTCATATAGTACGTAACGGTGACAGAGTCTATCTCACCTGATTGCTTCTCGGCGTAGATCCAGTTAGTACCTATCTTGTTGGCACCAAACTCCGCAATGAAGTCGGGATCAATACAGAAATAGGGATTACCGTTCTCGTCAATACATTCATCTGTACTCGGACACCCATCTATTCTGGGGGATAAGTCTTCCCCGCAGTGTATGAAAAGGAAAGATACAAGAAAGGCGTCTAAGATTATCTTTTTCATTCTTCTTCCACTATTTTTAATTTTTCACAATCACAGGCGGGACAGTAGGGATTATCGCTTTTCATTGAAAATCGATGATTGCATCTTCTACACTCAAAGTCCTTGCACCGAATGCCCAGATTCTCTAGGAAGCTCACTGAGAGAAAATCTCCGCTTTCTATACATAACCCATTAACTATTTTTTGTGGTATATTAAAAGCAGTTCTTTGATATGGGCTTGATCCAGACTTGATGGTTGCTCAAAATAATGTATGCAGGGTAGTAACGTCAACACATACTTTA
>JADFNF010000198.1 GCA_022563485.1 Fidelibacterota bacterium
TTACTCGTCGACGATTCGGATGAGACCATAGCGCTGGAGATTCAGGATGCCCTGCTGATCATCATCCGTCAGGATGTGGCTGATCCCTGGACCCGTCGGGCCGTTGCCTCTGGCCTCACCAGCCGCCCCCTGCCCATGATCGCGTCCCTGCTGGCCGATCGGGAATTACTGGCGTCGGAGGGCGCCAGGGAACTGCTCCAGTTGCTGGCCCAAACCGTTGGCCGGAAAAGGGACCTGGCCGAAATATCCGTCGTCTTGCAATCGCTATCCATCGATGAGCAGTTGGATCGTCAACCGGTAGCCACCACCCTTCAGGGCCTGGCGAGGGGCATGGGAGCTCGCTCTGAAACCCCTTTCGATGGAGAGTTGCCGGGCGAGATCACCACTCTGCTCGAGCAACAGCTGCGGGGAGAATCCTTACCGGTCGTGCGGGCAGCCTGGCAGATCGGGGTGGCATTGGGGGTCAGGACCACCCGGCGCCAGCAAGAGCTGCTCGAGAAAGCAGCGGAGGTAGTCATCGATCAGGAGCTAGCCACCGAGCGGCGGATGGAGCACCTGGCGCTGCTTGAGTTTGCCGATTTCCCGCTGCGGGAGCACCTGTTGTACGCCTTGCTCAATACCCGTCATCCAAAAGCGCTTCAGGTGGCGGCTATCGAGCAATTGTCGAGGGTAGACCCATCAGCACCGGGAGCGGAAGGGTCAGCGGCGGGGTCGGTCGCGTCACGGATACTGTCCCTGTGGAAGACCCTGGGGCCGGATGTGCGGGGCCCGGCCGGCAATATCTTGCTCTATCGCCTGGAGAATCACGCCCTGTTGTTGACCGCTCTGGAACAGGGTGAGGTGACCATGGGTGAATTGAATCTGCACCTGGAAAGGCGGCGGGTGCTGTTACATTCCAGGGACCCCGAAATTCAACGACGGGCCGAGGCCCTGTTCACCGACGCCGGGATCGTGACCCGCAAAGCGGCCCTGGAACGGATGCGCCCGGCTCTAAGCATTCAGGGGAGGCCCAAGCGCGGGCATGAGATTTACACGGAGTTATGCGCCAAATGCCACCGCCTTGGAGACGAAGGGGTGGACCTGGGACCTAACCTGACCGAGGTCTTCCGCAAGAGTGCGGAATCGCTGATGCATGATGTTATCGATCCCAATGCGGCCGTGGAAACCGCGTATATCAGCTACACCATCGAGACACACGCTGGCAAACTAATCAGCGGGATCGTAGTGCGGGAGACCGACGATGCGGTGACCATCCGCGAGGCCCTGAATAAGGAAACGACCATCCGGCGCGACGACATCGAGGATATGTACTCCACCGGCCTGTCGTTTATGCCCGAGGAGCTCGAAGGAGGCATGTCTCCCCAAACCATGGCAGACCTCATCGCTTTCCTTCAGCAGCACCGCCATTGACTCTGCTCTGGAGGGGGGCACGCTCCGATCCGCAGAGGTGAATGGGCACCGGCAGGGCTTTCCCCACTGACTAGGGGTCCCGGCTTTTTATTCAGCAGCCGGATGGCATATTATCGATAGCCACAGACCCGGCAGCACTCGTCCAAACTCGCCTGCTGGATCCCCTTATCGGCCTTTTTGTACCGGGAACGAATCGCATCCAGATACTCCCGGCGCGCCTTTTTGCCCATCATCCAATCTCCCCTGTTCGGTTACATATAACTTGAGTCAATGCGCCATCGCACCTTGCTATGGCGATGATTTGAAAGTAAGATATTTTATTGTTAGAATTAGGGTAGGTAACTCCCTACCTAACGACACACCGGTACATATACCAGGCGATCAAGTTCGGCAAGCGGCTGCGGCCTCTGCCGGAGACCGAGATGGTCCGCTGGCCCATGATAGGCCGCATTCCCTTTCACACCTCGTTGACCAATGAGGAAATTGGCGCCTCATCGCTTTTTTCCGGTCCCAGGAGCCCATCAAGCACGATATCATGGGTATGGCGGCAGAAATGGCGAAATGAAAGTGCTTCCATGAAGGAGACATGACGGTTCAGCAGAATGGGGCATTGACAAGCAGAAAACTACGAGCCGCTCGTTGCCACTGTACGGATACCACGCAACGGGCACCTTACATCCCTCCCGGCAGCGATAGTTGGACGCCGCCATACCAACTCCGTTAGAAGGCCGGCTCAAAGAACCGGTTGTTGAGGGCGTTGGTGGCCTACAAAATGATGAGGGAGACAAACCATTCTAACTTCTAGGTAAAGCGTAGCCTCTCTCTTAACTTTTAGTTTAATCCAGGCCTTATCACATGAAGCAGCTCCGTGTGTTATGGATTGATTCAGTGTGAGGAATATTCCGAACGTATTTGGGAGTGCTTATATAAGCAATAGGGTTCCATAATGAAACTTCTGATTTTCGTACAAATTGCAGCATTTATGTTAATGATCCCTTCGGAAGCATTCAGCCAAGCTGTCACCTTAACCCGCTATCCATATATTCAGAAACCCAGTGTAAACTCGGTGCTTATTGCCTGGGGAACGCAGGACTCATCGGACAGCGTAGTAGAGTATGGATTAGACTCAAGTCTCGGTTTAAGCGCTACCGATACAGCCTTGATAATTCTCCATCCGGGATTTCCCGACTCTACTTTCCTTCATGGTGTTGAAATAACGGGTTTGAATCCCAATACGACCTACTATTACCAAGTATTAAGCGGTGGAGATACGTTGTCTGAGGTGGAGACCTTTCACACCAATAACGATACTTTTAATCCCTCCTTTGATTTTATGATATTTGGCGATATGGGCGATGGCGGCCCAAAACAATTTGAACTTCGGAACACGATACTAACTCTTGATTTTGATCTTGCCATACTTACCGGAGATATTGTCTATAACGATGGAGAATGGCAGAACTTTGATCCAAAACATTTCGTGCCCTATAAAGATATCATCAAGCATACCGCTTTTTTCCCATCACTGGGCAATCATGATATCGGAACTGAAGATGGGGCCCCTTACATAGCAAACTTTTTTCTACCGAACAACAATCCGGATGGTCTAGAGCATTTCTACTCTTTTGACTATGGCAGAACGCACTTTATTTGTTTGGATCTGGTCAGCGCTCAACATGGAGGTCATGCGATCAAATTTGATCCGACCAGCACCCAGTATGCCTGGTTGAGAAGCGATCTGGAAGCAGCCAGCGCCTGGGCAGACTTCATTATCCCGTTCTACCACCATCCCCCTTACGTTAGTCTTGCTATTGATAATTACCCAATCATTAGGCAATACATAGCACCTCTTTTCGAGGAATTCGATGTAGAAGTCGCATTTGCTGGACATTCACATTTCTATGAAAGATGGCATCCGATAAATGGAGTGACTCACCTCATCACGGGGGGGGGCGGAAGAAGCCTGGAATTCCCCTCTCAAGTACCAGACGTCGCTTACAGCGAGAGTGTCTTTCATGTGACGCTGGCATCCATCACAGACAAGACACTAAGCCTCAAGATGGTTAGAACAAATGGCACCATAGGTGATAGCGTGAAGATTGTCAGCTCGAAACTAATCGCAGCGCAA
>JADFNF010000030.1 GCA_022563485.1 Fidelibacterota bacterium
AATGTCCAGAGATTTGGCCCAGATCATAATTCATGCGAAGGCGAGGAGTACGTACAGTACGACCTACCTTTAGACCACTGGAAACCACCACAACCGGCACAGGTTCCGCAAAATGTTCAATGCGATACCCCGTCTTCCGTCCCGGCAAGCGATAGTACGGCAACCGTGTCCCTTCCAAACGACAGTCCTCAGAAGACAATCATGAACCCTGAGAGGACTTTGACATACCGGTTCTTCGATCTACCCCATATTGTCCGGATCGGAATTGCTCGAAAGCTGGATCTGTATCACGATGAAGACGAGGGTCTGCAGGACTTCGAGCTTTTCGCCCGAGTATTCAAGCGGGCAATCGATGCCGATGCTCTGGCGGATCTCTGGGATTGTATTGAAGAACAACACGGCGACGGAAGGTATTCAACTAATCCTTTCAGGCGTTCACCATAGCAGGAGGGCACAGGTGCATACACATTTTGCCGACTGGTACCGTCAAGCGAGCTTCAAACCGGAAGACTCCTGGCTCAAGCTCCGTTGGCAGGCAGTAGAGGCTGCTGCCAGCGAGACCTCCGCGAGCAAAATCTGCGAGCTTGCAAGGCTCTATCACAGAAAGCCGCTCAAGGCGCCGGAGTTCGAGGACCAGTTTCGGCTTAAGTTCCACGAAGCGGACAACGCGTTCCAGATGTCCGGGAATGATTTTGAGATGTCCCTGCTTGCCGGGGCCACACTCTTGACAGGATGGTCACAGGAGCGGTACTCACTATAGCACCACCCGATTTTCTATAGGTACCTTCGGCATCAACTAAACGGGATGCTTATATGAATACCTCGCCATCACCCTTTTCAACCGAACTCTACCGGTTCCTCAAGGAGCTGGACGCCAACAACAACCGCCTGTGGTTCAACGCTAACAAGGACCGCTATATCAACGATGTCCGGGACCCGATGAGCCGGTTCATCATGGCCATGCAGGCACCGCTGAAGGGCATATCGGCCCACGTCGTGGCCGATCCTCGCCCCGTGGGGGGGTCCATGTTCCGCATCTATCGCGACACCCGGTTCTCCAAGGATAAAACGCCCTATAAAACCCACGCGGCCATCCACTTCCGCCATAAGGTGGGCAAGGACGTCCACGGTCCCGGACTGTATTTTCATATGGGGCCCAAAGATAATGGCCTGGGTGGCGGGATCTGGCACCCCGACTCGGCCGCCCTGCGGAAAATTCGCGACCGCATTGCTGGCCATTCCGGCGAATGGGGCCGAATTACGCAGGATCAAGCATTTGTGGAGGCCTTTGGTGGTATCGGAGGTGAGCAACTCAAACGGATGCCCAGGGATTTTGACGCTGAACACCCCTTCGCCGATGACCTGCGCCGAAAGGATTTTTTCGTCATGTCCGACCTGACCCGAAAACAGGTCACCGGTCGTGGTTTGATTGATGAGGCGGAGCGTATTTACCGGATCATGACCCCCCTCATGACGTTTCTGGCCAAGGCGGTGGGGCTGGGGTGGTGAGGGCTCTGGACGAACCCCTTACATCCGCTCGGGCGCCGAAATCCCCAGTATCGCCAGGCCGTTGGCCAGGGTCTGGCGGCAGGCTTCGGTGAGCACGAGGCGGGCGGCGGTGAGGGGGAGATCATCGGTCACCACCCGGGCCACGGTATAGTACCGGTGATAGGCGGTGGCCAGTTCCTGGAGAAAGTTGGCCACGGTTTGGGGTTCCAGGCTGGCATGAACCTGCTTGACAACTTCCGGGAACCACCAGAGCAGGTGCATCAGGAGGCGCTCTTCCGGAAGGTCCAGGAGTTCCAGCATGGCTTTTTCAGGATCAATATGATGGTCTAATGCTTCAGCATGCTGCTTGATGTTGAACATGCGGGCATGGGCGTATTGCAGGTAATAAACGGGGTTCTCATCGGAGGTTTTCCGGGCTAGTTCCAGATCAAACCTCAGGTGGGTATCCATGCCCCGCATGATAAAGAAATAGCGTACCACGTCCCGGCCTACCAGAGCCATGAGCTCGTCCAGGGTCACGAAGGTGGCCTTGCGGGTGGACATCTTCACCTGCTTCCCAGCCTGGGTCAAGGTCACAAACTGGTGGATAAGAACTCTTATACGGCTCGTATCGAGACCGAGCCCCTTGAGTCCCGCCAGCACGTCTGGATAGGTGTCCTGGTGGTCGGCGCCAAAAATATCCACCAGCAGGTCGTAGCCCCGCTGCAGTTTGTCGGCGTGGTAGGCAATGTCGGGCAGCCGGTAGGTGGGCTCACCGGTGCTCTTGATCAGGACCCGGTCGTCGTCGCGGCCCAACCTGGTCCCCCTCAGCCAGGTGGCGTTGTCTTTCTGGTAAGCTAAATCCTTTTCCCGGAGAGCGGAGATGATGTTCTCCAGAGCCCCGGACTCGTAGAGCTGGTGCTCGTTGAAGTAGGTATCGAAGACGATGCCAAGCTCCTTCAGGGTGCCGTCAATATCCTGGAAGATGGCCTGTTCGGCGGCCGCAGTGAACGGTTGGGTATCCGATTCATCCCCTAGAGCGTCGCCCCGCTGATCCAATAGCTGCTGGGCGATGTCCCGGATATAATCACCCTGATAACCGTCTTCGGGAAATTGGACGTCCCGGCCCAGGAGCGCCTGGTAGCGGGCTTGGACCGACGCGCCCAATAGCCGCATCTGACGCCCGGCGTCGTTATAGTAATATTCCCGCTCTACCTGATAGCCGTTCCATTGCAGGATATTGCTCACCGTGTCTCCCAAGATAGCCCCCCGCCCGTGGCCGACCGTCAGCGGCCCGGTAGGATTGGCACTGACGAATTCCACCAGCGCTCGTTGACCGGCGCCGATAGTTGATTTGCCATAGTCCGGCCCGCCCTTGATAATTGCGGGCAGCTGGTCCCGGAGAAAGTCGTCGGCCAAAGTGAAGTTGATAAAACCAGGTGACGCCAAGGCGACGCTAGCGATGAACTTGGGATCGAGGTCCAGGCGATCCTTGATCTCCTGAGCCAGATCCATGGGCGCCATGCCGGCCTGTTTGGCGTAGACCAGAGGGGCATTGGTTGCCAGATCGCCGAAACTAAGCTGCTTAGTACGATCCAGCTGGATCGGGGCCGGGTCCAGCCCTAAGTCAGCCAGGGCGTCGGCGATGGCGGTTCGACATATTTCGATCATGATTAAGGTTCGGTGACGTCCGATACTTTTGCATCGGCCCACAGGCGCTCAAGGCCGTAGTATTCCCGGGAAGCGGGGGTGAAGACATGGGCCACCACATCGACGAAATCAACGATGACCCAGGAAAATTTGTCATATCCTTCGATATGATAGGGTTTATCACCCGCCTTACGCAGGGAATCATCCACATGATCAACGATAGCTTTGACCTGCACATCCGAGTCCCCCGTACAGATGACGAAAAAATCGGTGACCGAGGTGAGCCCTCTCAGGTCCAAGATGGTCACTGCCTTGGCGTGCTTGTCCAGCATGAGGGCCGCAGCCCGGGCGGCCAGGTCTGGAGAATTTAACCGGTGAGGAATCGCCGGAAGCTGTTTGTGAGGCATGCTGATGGTGTGAGGGAATGGATGTGGAATACAGAGAAAATGCTAGCGTCCGGAAGACATCATTTCCCGGTAGGATGTTAAGGTGACATAATCATGTCCCAGCACCACCGTCACATCCAGTTGCAAGGAGGGATCAGGCATGTTTTCCACCGCGCTGGTTTCCAGGCCGAGGGATCGGGCCACCTGTTGAGCATGGGCGAAGTCGGCCCCTCGATTAATCACCAGGGTTCGGGGGTAATCGTAGCGCTGAGCGTTGGTATAGCGAATCACATCATAGCCCTGGGCGCGAAGGTAGTCGGTGAATTGATTGGCCAGACCGGAAACCCCGATACCATTGAGCACTTCAAGTTCAATCCGATCTTCGGCAACATCATCTGCTGGGCCTGATACCTTTCCCGCAACATTGACTGCAGGAGCAGTAAGCAGGCGTGCCCGGTCCGCAAGATCCTCACGGGTTAGGGTCACTTCGACGCCGGAGCGGGTGGTAAGAGCTGAAATGATGAAACCAACCACCAGCAACGCCATGACGCCAAGGGTCAGATTGAATAACCAGTGCTGGAATTCACGCCTTCGTTTACTCCAAGGGCGACGGGTGCTGATGAACGTGGAACGCTGGGTGGCAAGGGTGCGTTTACTGCGAATGGAACGGGCCAAGGTCTTTCAATCCATGGCGGGATAGGCACCTCATCTTCTGCTCTCCATGTAGGGGGAATACAGGTTGCGTCCCCAGCTAGATTCGTATCCCCTGTAAGGTAAGTTCGAGATCCCCAAGTGCACTCTCACATGATTTGACAATTGCCAATCCAGGGCCGTTTGATAGTACACTTTCAGATTGTTCCCGCCCAGTTGGGGGGTGCCAATGAGTCCCGGTTGCACCAAGTGGATCTGACTGTTGATAAGCATATTGTCGGTTAGAAGATACCGCATCTGATTGGTGTAGACACTCAGACCAGTGGAGCCGGATCCCAAGCCGCTGCCAGACATGAAGGAGAATGACACGCCGTGATTTATACTGAACCGTTGTGGATCGAGCCAGGAGGAATTTGCCACTGACCTCAAGGATTGGGACGCGGGAATCTGCTGGGCATCAGACCTGAGTTGGCCAAGAAGGGTGACTGCAAACAGCAAACTCACAACAATCGCAAACCGATTTCCATTAATGGGGAACGTCTTCATGAATCCTCCGTAGCTCCTCTTTGGTATTGACCCCTTGAATTTCACGAAAGTGCTCTGCTTTTTCAACGGCAACCACCTGGTTTTGTTCCTTGAGAATATACAGACTATCCGGCAGATAATACTCATTTTGTTTATTATTATTTTGGATGAGCGGAAGGGTGGCGAAGAGCGCGTGTGCATCGAAGACATAGATGCCGCTGTTGATCTCACAGATGGCGCGTTCATGCTCCGTAGCATCCTTTTCCTCCACGACACGGACCAGGTGGCCACTATCGTCCTTGATGACTCGTCCGTAACCCTTGGGCTGGTCGACGTCCGCCGTCAACATGGTCCCCTTGGATCGGGTGTCCCGATGGCGCTTGATGAGACTTTTTAGGGTCCGGGCCGATAGTCCGGGAACGTCCCCGGAGAGCACCAGTACATCGCCCTGGAAGTCAATCAGGTGTCTACGGGTCTGCTCCACGGCATGGGCTGTACCTGACTGCGGGTGCTGGAGGGCAAAAGCGACACCCCGGCCCTCCAGGGCAGCTTCTACAAGTTCGTGCTGATACCCCACCACCACCACCACGGGATCGGCACCTAGTTCCTGGGCCAGGTCAACCACCCAATGAATCATGGCCTTCCCATTAAACTCATGCAGGACCTTGGGGTGATCGGTAGACATCCGGTTGCCCTTGCCGGCGGCCAAAATAACCGCTGCCAGATTGGGAGCCGGTCTCATGTATCTAATTTCCTGCAAATGACGCCGCCACCCATAAGGATATCGTCGTCGTAAAAGGCAGCGGACTGGCCCACGGTGATGGCCAGTTGGGGTTGTTCAAACTCCAGGCGGATCGTGTCGCCAGCGGGAATCAATTGGGCGGGAGCACCGGCGGCGTTGTAGCGTATCCGGGCCTGTACCCAGACGGGTTCAGTGGGGGGGTCCACCAGCCAGTTGACCCTGTCCACCTCACAGGCGTCGCCCAATAAGGCCCCTCTGGTTGCGACAGTAACCTGGTTTGTTGCCGGGTCGAGGGACTTCACATACAGGGGCTCTGGATGGGCGATGCCCAACCCCTTGCGCTGGCCAATGGTAAAGAATGGGTAGCCAGGATGCTGGCCCATGACCTGGCCCCCTTCATCGACAATCTCACCGGCCCCGACTGCGGCCAGCCGGTCACCGGCCTGTTCATCCAAAAAACGCCGGTAATCGTTGTCGGCCACAAAGCAGATGTCCTGGCTCTCAGGAACATCGGCGGTGACCAGCCCCTGGTCCCGGGCCTCCGTGCGTACCTGATCCTTGGTCATACGGCCGAGGGGCAGCAGGGTCCGGCTTAAGGTGTCCCTGGGGATACCCCACAGAACATAGGACTGGTCCTTGTGAGCGTCGATACCCCTGAGCAGGCGCGGTTGGCCGCCGGGACCGGTCTCAATTCTGGCGTAGTGGCCCGTCGCGATTTTGCCGGCGCCCAGCTGGTCGGCCTGCTCAATGAGGGCATCCCATTTGACATAGCTATTGCACCGGACGCAGGGATTAGGTGTCCGGCCGGCCATATACTCATCCACGAAGTTGTCGATGACCTGGGCGCGGAACACGTCCTGGAAATCCAGTGTGTAGTGGGGCACACCCAGGCTCACGCAGACCTCCCGGGCATCATTGATCGCTTCCAAAGGACAACAATTGCTTTCGCCCAGGAGCTGGCCCCCTACGTCACGATATTCCCAGAGCTTCATGGTCACGCCGATGGCCTCGTAGCCGGCCTCCAACACCTTCAGCAGGGCCACGGAGCTGTCGACGCCGCCGGACATGGCCACAACCACGCGCTCAGGCACTGGCCTCCACCTTCCAGGTCACATCGGAGGTCACCCCTGGGATCGATGGCGCCATTCGCAGGACGACTTGGGCCAAAACACGGGCCACTCTTATGACCTCTGCTTCCGTTGTACCATAGCCAAAGGAAATGCGCACCGATTGGCTGGCCGCCGCCTCATCCAGGCCCATGGCCCGCAGTACGTGGGAGGGTTTCGGTGTTCCAGAGGCGCAGGCTGAACCATAAGAGACGGCAATCCCTTCCGCATCCAGGTTCATGACCAGTGCGTGGCCGGAGATACCGGGCAGGCGGAGATTGATGACGCCAGGAGAACTTCCTGATCCGTTGACGGAAAAGTCGGTTTGCTCTTCAGTGAGCTCCCGCAGAAACGTTTTACGGAATGTCAAGTGCCTTTGATAAAGAGCCTCCTGTTCCTCAACGGCAAGTCCCAGGGCCTTGGCAAAACCGACGGCCCCAGCGATATTCTCCGTCCCCCCGCGATGACCATTCTCCTGTGAGCCTCCTGACTGGAGTGGTTGAAACGGTATCATCTGGCGGGCGTAGAGAAGGCCGACCCCGTTGGGGCCACCCAGTTTATGGGCCGAGGCTGACAGGAAATGGATGCCGCACTGTATAACATCAATGGGCAGCTTCCCCAGGGCCTGCACGGCGTCGGTATGGAAGATTACCCCTCGTTCCGCGGCCAGGGCACCCAGAGCAGTCAGGTCGTTGACGACCCCCGTCTCGTTATTGATGGCCATGATGGTGATCAGGCGGGTATGCGGGCCAATGGCTTTTGCTACCTCGTCCGCTAAAACCTCCCCCGTGGCAGCTGGGCTAACCTGGGTCACCTTGATGCCCTGCTTCTGTAGGCGTTTTAACGGGCCCTGCACTGAGGGATGCTCAATCAGGGAGGTCACCACGTGGTCACCCGGTTTGAGCAAGCCCCACAGTACAGTGTTGTTGGCTTCAGTGCCCCCTGAAGTGAAGATAATTTCTCTCGGCTTAGCGCCGATGGACTGGGCCAGGGATTTGCGCGCTCGCTCCAGTGCAACCCGAGCCGCCTGTCCCGGCTGATGAATACTGGAGGGATTACCGAAGATGTGGTCATCAATTTCCGTCATGGCAACACGGACTTCAGCTCGCAGGGGCGCCGACGCGGAGTAGTCGCAATAGATACTGGGGTTCGTTTTCACTTTTGGGATTCGCACATTTCCTGAATCCAGGCGCTAAGCCATGATTTGCCGGGGCTAAAGTTAGGTATAGTCCCCTCAAGTCCCAATGAATGCGAGACTAGGTTGCCGGAATTTCCAGTGTCATCGATTGGTGGGCGGCGGCGGTCTTGGGGAACTTAGCACGAGCAAGCCGTTCCATATCCAAAATATCGTTGTCCGAATAGTTTGGGCTGAAGTGGAATAAGAACAATTGCTTAACCTTTGCTTTCAGGGCGACCTGGACACACTCTTCCCACGAGCTGTGTCCCCAGGCCCGATGGGTGGGTAAATCATCTTCATTGAAATGACAATCATGAATCAAGATGTCAGCATTGCGGCTCAGTTCGACAACGGAAGGCACCAGTCGCTCTTTGGTATGTTCAATGTCAGTCACGTACGTGATGACCTGTCCACCGATATCAAGGCGGTAAGTCAATGCGCCGTTAGGATGGGGGTGGGGGGCAAAGTGGACGGTGTTGTCCTGGGAGAAACGGAGTTGGCCCTCGTCTAATTCCACGAAAGTTAATTTGGCTTTGATATCGCTGGATACCAGCGGAAAATAGGGCGCCTGGAACAGTCCATAGATGGTATGTTCAAGAGAGTCGTTCGCCCGCTTTGGACCGTAAATGGTAATGTGGGCATGGGGTTGATGAATGGGTGCAAAGAAGGGGAAGCCAATGATATGATCCCAATGGGTGTGGGAGAGGAAAAGATGAATGTCGTAGGCGCTATCGTGCTTACGCGCAATATCGTTGCCATGCTTTCGAATGCCGGTACCACTATCCAGAATGATAAGGGTGCCATCGGCGGACGTAATCTCCACACAAGATGTGTTGCCTCCAAAGTTATCCTGATAAGGGTCTGAGGTCGGGATGGAACCACGAACCCCCCAAAAACGAAGTCTATGGGTTTTTTTCTTCAATTGATGGAGAATCCAGCTGGCACTGTTAAGGGTGACTTATCAGTTGTTGCCAGCCATGTAATCGTTAATATTCTCAAGATACAAAATACGCAACATAGATGTCATTTGTAAATGCCTTTGTCCCAACCCGGGCCGTAATAATAACCTCAATGTTGGATTCGGGGAACATTATTAATTGACTTGAGCAGGGACTATCCCGTGGTAATTTCAACGCTTATCATCATGATGACAGTCCCGCGGCGGAACAGTCGTGCTGGTGGCGTATTAATATATGGGAGTCTGGCGCTCATCCCAAGCTGATGTGCTGACCCAATGGCATACTGTGACTGGAACCTCCAAATAGATGGCCCAAAGGTACTGGCAAACGAAAGTGAAAAGTGTGACCCAGCCCATACTCGCCCTTTGGTGGCTGGCAGCCCTGATAGGATCGTTAACGGGACAGGCACCCATAAAACTGGTGGATGTCACCGATCAGATGGGCATCGTTTTGCCTGATCGCCTGCCGTTGTCAGGTCAATACCGGCTTCCGGAGGGTTTCACCGGCAGGCCAATAGCCTTTGACTTTGACCAGGATGGAGATCTTGACCTTCTGCTCACCTATGGTCCCCATGTGGCCGGCACGCTCCATACCGGGATGAACCGACTCTATCGTAACGATGATACGGTCTGGGTAGACGTGACCGACGCAACGGGCTTGGCCCCCTTTCCCCCGGCAGGAAACGCGGCCGTGGGGGACGTGAATGGGGACGGATACCCCGACCTGTACCTCTGCCTGTTTGGTGCCGACCGCCTGCTCCTGAATCAAGGCGGCGAGTCCTGGCTTGATGTCACCGATTCCTCGGGTATTGCCAATACCTACTGGTCCAGCGCCGCGGTTTTTTTGGATGCCAACCAAGATGGATTCCTCGATATCTACGTGGCCAACTACCTCGACTACCCCAGCCAGGATACCCTGTCATGTTTTCATCCCGAGACGGGAGAGCAGACCTATTGCGAACCGGAATTGTATGATCCGGCACCCAACCGTCTATATATCAACGATGGTTCGGGAAGATTTCATGATATGACGGCGGCGATGGGGTTGGTTGATTCCACCAGCCGTTCCCTGGAAGTGTTACTGTTCGATGCGAATGGTGATGCCCATTTGGATATTTTTGTCTTGTCGTATCGATCACCCAATCTCCTATACCTGGGTGGTGTCGATTCGGGGTTTGTGGAGGTCGGTATCCCTGCAGGCGTGGCACTCGCGCCGGATGGATCCGAGCCAGCATGGAATCAGGTGATGACATTAGACGCCAATGGGGATGGCTACGCCGATCTATTGTTTACCAAGCGAGATCGGCAAATGCAGCTTCTGCTCAATGACGGAACGGGCGGTTTCTTCGAGGGTCGTTACCAAACTGGGCTGTTTCAACCTCGGCTGCCGTATCGGGCAACCGTCGCGGCTGTATTAGATCTGGATTTCAACGGGACCGATGATCTCATCCTGTCCGATCCCGGACATGGCTTGCGGTCAGATTCCCTGATGGTCAGCACAACGGACAGCGATTTCCGCCGATTCCTGTTGAGCGATGGACAGAACCATTATTATCCGGTAGGGGCCAGTAGCCCCATGGTGCTGGATACGATCCTGTTAGTCCCGATCATGCCCACGGACTCCGAGAAGGATGTTCACTTGGAATTCCTGGCCGTGGATTCGGTGGGACGGCCATTGTTCCCCATATTCCCCGAGGAGGACCCCTTCTATTTTCCCACTAGCGACCCTTCGGAGGCGTTCGTCCAAGTTTCACCGGATACCGCCGCTCCAACTGATTCCGTTTCAACCGATTCAGCTCAAACCGATTCATCCTTTATCGACTTCACAGAGCAAGCCATTGCGACCATCCACGACTTTGGCCATATGGATACACTGAGGATATATGAGGAGGCCAGCGGGTATGTGGTCGTAGACCTCACCGGGGATGGTGTCCAGGAAATTATAGCGACTTATCCGGTGGGTTTAGTACGGATGTGGAAGCGAGAGGTGCCACGTTCCCCTCAGTTTTTAGGCCTTCGCCTGCGAACAGTCCAGCCCGGCACAAACACCATTGGTGCTCAGTTGACGGTGTCTGCAGGTGAAATATCACGCCGCTATATCCTGGCAGATCATAATCCGCTCCTGTTCTATTTGCCCGATAGGGTCCTGGCAGTGTCGGTAGCGGTTCGGTGGCCTGATGGACTGGTCAATCGCTATGAAGTCACAGCGCTGAATCGGTATTACACATTGACCCGACAGGCATCCCAACCGTGAAAGTAGTGTACCCAAGGGCATTAAAGACAGGGGTCTTGGGCATATTGTCCCTCTTCCCCTTGATCAGTATAGGCCAAATGGGAGACCCGTACGCCGAGGCCGTGCGCTACTTTGATTTGGGGCGGTTTGAGCGAGCGGCCACCAAGCTTCAGGGCCTCCTCCGCAACGATCCCGAATGTGTGGAGTGCTATGATTTACTGGCCCGCATCGCTACCTCTGAAGGACAGGACAGCCTGGCAGCCACTTGGTACCGTCTCGCACTTGAGGTCGTGCCGGAGAATGCCGCCCTGTTTCAAAAGTTAGGCATTGCTGAACATCGGGTTGGAGAATATGAACAGGCCCTATGGGATTTGACGCACAGTCTGGACCTGAATGCCGCTAACGGTGAGAGCCATTTTGCTATTGGCAATATTTGGTACGATCTGGATTCATTGGAACTGGCCAAGCAGGGTTATTTGCAGGCCATCGCCCTGGATAGCACTGCCGCCAAGTATCACTTTCAATTGGCGTTAGTCCATTATGAAACGGACCAGCCCGATTCGGCTCTCACCGAGTTTCAACGGGCCTATCGCTGGTATCCCAAGTCCACCCAGGCCTATGAGCTCTCCGCGACGATCCTTATCGATCAGGGCCGGTGGGAAGAGGTCGTAGCGGTATTGGAAGCCGGATTGGTCTCTGCACCGGAGACCCCGAACACGCGTTATTGGCTGGGAGGCGCCTATGTGGAAGTAGGTGATTATCACCGGGCCGCCGATATATTGGGGGGGTACGTGATTCGAAACCAGACCCATGTAGGCGCCCTGTACAACTACGGTATCGCCCTGTATGAGATTGGAGAATATGAAAAAGCGGTGACCTACCTTTCCACTGTACAGGAGCAAAAGCCTGATCTATTGAAAGCCCGCCTATATCTGGGGCGTGCCCTGAGTGCACTGGATCAGGATTCTCTCGCATTTGCCGTGTTCGACTCCCTCACGATCAGCGACCCCGATTATTACGAGGTGTGGATTGACCGGGGAGATATCCATCTGATCCGGGCGAGATATGGACCGGCCATCGAGCAATATCAACAGGCAGGCGCCATCGACCCCTGGCGGTGGGAGGCGTTTCACCGGCAGGGCCTGACCGAATATTATCAGGGGCATTACGCCCTGGCGGAGCAGTCCCTGCTATTAGCTTGGCGTCGTGATGATAGCACCGCCACCGTTTATGATGCTCTGGGCGATGTAGCAGCGGCTATGGGTGAGGATGATTTTTCGATCTACTATTACAGTCGCGTGCTGCGTAAACAGCCTGAGAATAATGCAGTACGGACCAAACTGGTTGACGCTCTCATGCGGCAACAATTATGGTCGTTTGCCAAGGAACAACTCCTCTGGTTCTATGAGCAGGATTTGAAGGATGAAGCGGTACTCTACAGGTTGGCTCGCGTCATCGAAGCCGATGGCGACACCGTTTCTGCTCGCGGCTATTTCGAGCAGTTCATGGCCATCCACAGTTTACGAAGGGAACGTGAACGGCTGGAGCTGCGTCTTCGGATAGATAGCCGCAATCCCCGGCATCATCGTGAAATGGGCTTCTTT
The DNA here is from genome assembly GCA_022563485.1 of Fidelibacterota bacterium. Classification (GTDB taxonomy): domain Bacteria; phylum Fidelibacterota; class Marinisomatia; order SCGC-AAA003-L08; family TS1B11; genus JADFNF01. The sequence continues at coordinate 12,521 of JADFNF010000030.1, forward strand.
TACCGCCGGCAAGGGAACGATGCTCAAGCGAGGAATTACTTCCGCAAGGCGGTAGCTCTGGGGGATACGTCCCTATCCGTCAGTGATTACTTTGAGGAGGGTGGGGGACAAAATTAGGATCAAGGGCATTCTGCGACGACCCGGTTGCCATCAGTACCGGCGCACCGGACTTGATCAGCTTGAAGGGATTAAGCGTGACACCGGTAGCGCTCCAGTTGTTCACTACCGATACAGAGGGCAATATCGACCTTATTTATTCGGCGTTTGTGGAATCGACCGGTCCAGTGGCAACTTTTTGATCTTCAGCATTCACGCGATCATTCTGGTCGACATTGCGCTTGCCTTCATTGAACGGGAAACGCCCCGTTTCCGCCACTGCCAGCACCCGTAGCAACTCTTCTCGTGCCTGGTGATACTCTGTCGATAATCGATCAAATTCCTCAGACAGGCTCTTAAAGCGCATGAGGAGTTCGTCCACCTTGTGCATCTTGCCGACGCCCGTAACCAGCCAGGAGATATTAAAACCCAATTCATCCAGGTAGCCCATAACCCGGGAGGGTAAATCGGAACGGCCTCGTTCGTAATTGGCAATATCGTAGCGTTTGAGATTGAATCTAACGGCGAAGGTCGTTTGAGATTCTCCCAGGTGCTGACGAATGCTCCTCATCCGCTCACCTAATCCACCAAATTTCTGGTACAGACTCGTCATGATAGTGCTTGTAATGTGTAATAATTACACATTACCTTTTGGTAGGAAGCCATTGTCATTTTTTCTCAGAAGGATATTCATAGGGTGAAGCAACTTGCTGTGGATATCTCCTCCATGGAAAACCCATCACCTTAATGAAGGAAAAGACAACCCGAGGAGGAGAGATATCGGCGGGAGGGACACGTCTACCTGTCGTACCGGAAAAATCAGATCAACGCTTGTCTGAGATGGAACGCCTTCCCCATGCTGATGCCCCATGGCTCCCTATGCATTTGAATACGCTTCTCGTGAGAATTTACTCTTATCGTGCCCATTCTGAAAGTAGTACCCGAGAAATTGGACTGCAAACCTACAAATACATGGGTTACGGTCATACGGATCTCCTACAGAGAACGGAATCAGGGAACCGAGGCGTCGCTCAATGAATCAACGCGGGTAGATCAATGACGGCGACCCGCACGGGGAGACCTAATCGCCAAATTATCGATATAATACGATAAGCAGACAGGATAGAGAGATGCAAAGCATCGATGCGTTCGAGGAGCTGGTGCAAAGGATCGACCGTCATAAGCTGTATCGCACCCGGGAGGTGGCCGAGTTCCTGCGATGTTCGGTGCGGTATGTCCAAATTCTAGTCGAACTCGGGAGGTTGGATGCCCTGCATGTGGGGCGGCTGATCCGCATCCCCGGCCAGGAGCTGGTGCGGTTCATCCATAAATACAAGGAGTGGGTAGGATGAGGAGGTTGGGGGCCTGGGAAACGGGATGTCCAGTGGGAGAAGCACTTCATCCGCTTCGCGCAGGGAACGCAGGGAGCGCAAATAAGGTATCAGGCGAAAGGTTGGGGGTGTAAGGAACAAGGAGGAGGCGGGTCAGGGTGTGGTCGGATTGCTGGAATACGCTAGCTGTGGAAGGCCACGGATCCTGTTAGCGCTAATATATTGATCTTAAGGCAATAATATCTTAAGTTAGCGCTAGTATGATAGTTCTATTATAGTACACAAGCGCATTAATGCTCTTATAGTAGCTTAAATACTTGGGTCAATCATGAAGTCGATAGCAGTGACCGAAAAAAACGACCGGCTCATCCTGGATAACCCCTGGTGGACGGGAGGCGTGGAGGCGGTCCCCTTTCGAGAACTTCAGCCAAGAAATTATCTGCCCTCCCTGAGAGAGCTCATCGTGCAATCTGAGCCTCGCCGGGCGGTCGTGCTCATGGGACCGCGACGGGTGGGGAAAACGGTACTGCTCCATCACATCATTGAGCGACTGATCAAGACTGACGGCGTACCGGCGCAGCACATACTGTATGCGTCCCTCGATACTCCGCTTTATACCGGCATGGACTTGGAGATATTTACGCACCTATTTCCCGAGGAGCCCACCGGTCAATCCGGCCAGAAGCGTTACTGTTTCTTTGATGAAATCCAGTACCTGCGAGATTGGGAAGTTCAGCTGAAGAGTCTGGTCGATACGTATCCCAACTTCAAGTTCATTGCTTCGGGGTCGGCTACCGCCGCATTGAGGATGAAGAGCGTAGAATCCGGCGCCGGGCGATTTACCGATTTTCTGCTGCCTCCCTTGACTTTTGCAGAATTCCTGACCTTCAGGGAAGTTGAAGAGGAATTGATTGAGCAGACGGCCCCGGGCAGTTATGCCAGCACCGATATCGGCCGATTGAATGAGCAATTTGTCGACTACATCAACTATGGCGGTTTCCCTGAGGTGGTATTTTCTGAGGAGATCAGGCAGAATCCTGCCAGGTTCATCAAGTCTGATATTCTTGACAAGGTTCTGTTGAGGGATTTACCGAGCCTCTACGGGATCAGGGATATACAGGAATTGAATCGGTTATTCACGACGTTGGCGTATAACACCGGCGAAGAAATAAGCATGAGAGGCTTGACCCAATCCTCAGGGGTGAATAAGGAAACGATCAGGAGATATCTCGAATATCTTGAAGCGGCGTTCCTGATCAAGCGAGTCAGGAGGATTGATAAAACCGGCAGGCCGTTCCAAAGGGACCGGCAGTTCAAGGTCTATCTTACGAATCCATCCCTATGGGCAGCCCTGTTTGGCCCCCTTACCAGCGACCATGAGGATATGGGGCATTTGGCCGAGACGGCCCTATTCGCCCAGTGGTTCCACGAGCAAACTATGGCCCATAGCATCAACTACGCCCGCTGGGATGGTGGTGATGTAGATTTTGTTGGACAGATTAGCGCCGCTCCGAGTATACGGTGGGCCACGGAGATCACGTGGAGCGACCGACCCTATACCCGTCCGGATTCAGTAACGGGGATCATCGAATTTTTCCGGACGAACCACCTGGAGCGGACGCCGATGATCACAACGCTAACGAAAACCGGGCAACGGACGGTCAGGGGAGTGCTGGTCGAATACCTACCCACCAGCCTCTATTGTTATACGGTTGGGAAAAATAGCACAAGAGGTGACATCATTTCCTAGAGCAAGAGAGGCTGCCGCTGGTCCAACCGCCGCCGCACCTCCCTTCCTTCAGGCCTACGACCCACGGCTTAACCAACCTGTGAGCAACCGGTCCCCCGGCTCACCGCTCACCGCGCTAA
>JADFNF010000031.1 GCA_022563485.1 Fidelibacterota bacterium
TAGCTAAAGCGGAGCCCCGCTGCATTCACGTCGAAGGTTTTACTCGAGAAGTGGTCTTCCCGTTTGGCGATCATCCCATCTGGTAGTAGTATAGCGGCGTGGTGCTCGGCCCCTGTCACGGGATTGCGAATAGGTTCGAACGCTACTTTGATCGCGTCCCCTACGCGAAAGTGACTGTTGTTGCCATCGAATTGAAATTCAAGGGACGCTGATAGCACTTCGAGTCCGTTCGTGATAGTCGACATAAAAATACCAATCGGTCCACCTGCTTTCCCCGTGGCGATGGTTTCCAGTGCCACGCGCTTTGCCCCAACCGCCCTTGCATCGAGATACACAACGCCGCGCCCCTTAAGCTCGTGCAAGGGACCGGGCCACACTGCCCCCAGCACCCACCCCAGACCGTTGAGAGACTCGTCCCCGTAGTTGCCTTCGACAATGCGATAAGCCAGGGCGGCTTCGCAGGTGCCATAAGTTGGCGACGCTTGGAACCCGCAGGGGCAGCCCCAGTTGCAGTTGCAGGCCATCAAATGCTCTATATTGAGTGTCCACTTGAGCGGATTATCCATGTCAGATCCCTCCAGTTATTGAACGACCCTAATCAACCCGACCGCAATACCCGCGCCGATAATAATGAGGGCCACTCCCGATACTGACGCAATACGCTCGCCCCACGGCGTGACATTTTCGAGAAATATCAGCAGGGCAATCAAGCCCATCCACACCGGGTTCATCATCCCGAGGGCGATCATCGCGAACATCAACCCCCAGCAGCAACCCATACAGTACAGGCCATGATGTGCTCCCATTAGCAGTGCACCCGGGAGTCCGTCGTGCCAGTGATCCATGAAGAATTGGATGGGCGCTCGGCAATGCCCAAGACAAATGGCCTTCCATTGGGTGAGTTGATACACGCCAGCAATGACGAGTGCTCCACCAAGGAACGGCGCTGGCCAGCCGCCCATGGTCACAGCAGTGACAGCATTCATGAGGGCCACCCCAACCCCCGCCAGCATCCACGCTCCAAGATAGCCGGCCACAAACAGTGGGGTTGGTGCTGGGTGGTAACCAAAGGTTGCCCTTGACTGGGCAACTGTGCTAAACAGCCATACGGCTGGCATCACCGAGGGTAACATCATCGCAGCCATCATCACGGTCCACACCAATAAAAAGCCCAACATTTCCACGGCCATCCCATCAAGCATAGATAGACTGACAATCCATGCAACTGCCGACATGAGCAATAGACTGCCGCCGAGCATTAGCTTTAGACGAATCGGGATTAAATCCAGGCGAATTACGTTATTCACCCGATTCTACTTCCAAACTGATCATCCTTCACCCTCTAAGGTCTCTTTAGTCATTGGGATGATGCCAATGCCGAAACTCCCGTAGAAGGCCCCTAGTCCGAGGACTCACCGACGGTGGAACTCATTGATCAGGGCAGTGAAGGACGCTATCGAGCAGGTCATCATCGTAATGAGCATCTGGGTCAGGGGCTGTCCACCTAAATAGCATATATTAAAGTACTAATGATAATGGGAGATGTCAAACCTTAGCAAAGGCGGGTAGAGTCCGGGAAGCATCGGCAAGGCCCATGGGCTTCAGCCGGGCGAGGGCGGTCGTTGTCCAGGGCCGGGGGCATTGTATTCATTGCGGCGACGAAAGACGAGATGTTTCGCGCATTCGACAAGGATACGGGCGCACTGTTGTAGGAGACGAAATTACCTGCCGGAGGGTATGCGATCCCCAGCACGTACCTGGTGGGGGGCAAGCAATATGTCGTCATTGCGTGCGGCGGCGGCAAAATGGGTACGGAGCCGGGCAACAGCTACATGGCCTTCGCACTGCCCGCTCCCTAGGCAACATAGGATCGGCGTCAGGGATGAGGGCGGGGAAGACGTGGAGCGCTGCTTGACACTTATGGCTGGGTCTGGTAATTTCGCCCTAGACAGGTCCGGTGTAGCTCAGCTGGTAGAGCGGGTGGCTGTTAACCACTAGGTCGGGGGTTCGAATCCCTCCGCCGGAGCATCGCAGTGGCGATCCTTAAAAACCTCTTCTTTTCGGAATATGTTTGATTATTGGGGGAGGCGGATGGAGCGTTTGGATACGAGCCGAGGGCTCTTCTAGTTGGCCTACCAGATGACTGAGATTATCTTGGTTGGCGTATCAAATCCCTTCATCAGAACCTCGTCCGGCGTGCCAAAGCTGAATCCTTTACCGGCGCTCAGTTCCTGAACGGTGTGGGCCACCAGGATTTCTTCAGCGCTGGCATGATCGCAAATGCGAGCCGCTAATTGGACCGACGTGCCGAAGAGATCCTGATCCTCTTCCACCGGCTCACCTGCGGACAGACCGATTTTCACTTGCAAATTATGATTGGCGTCGCCTAGGCTGTATTCGCTAACGCCCCGCTGGATATCAATGGCACCGTTTAATGAACCAGCCACCGAGACAAAGGAGGCCATAATTCCATCGCCGGTATGCTTGACTCCATGGCCCCCATGTTTCTCAAGTGCACGACGGACAATGGTGTTGTGGGCATGCAAAATATCCATAGCCGCCGCAGTCTGGTCAATGCGACCCAAAAAGGCTTCGACAACCGCCTTGTTGACCTCAATCAATTTTTTGGCCTCCATACCGTGCGCAGCCCGATGCATTGCATTGGCCTGCTCTGTGCTGGGGGCATCAAGGAGACAGTTGACGGTGCCGTTCTCTTTTATTCAGCCAATAGGTGTGAACGGTGGCGCCGTACTGGTCCTGAAGGGCTATATCTGCCAGGTGGGCCTTGGCCAAATCATCTTCCGTGGCACCGGGAGCCTCGTGTATATCCATGTAAAGCGGCATTGATGGTTTATCCCTTCAGCGGTGGTTGATGGGCCGGCAACCCCTCATGCTAAACCTATATTCTATAATAGTAGAGGGTGGCTCGGCTCGACTAAAAACTGACCCTGGAATCTGCCCATATTTTTTATTCTTTGCAAGTGGTATTACCATCATCAGCCAAGCAACCTGCAATAGGAGGGGCAACTCAGCACCTTCGTCACCCACGCCCTGCTGACGCCCAACTTCGCCCGCGTCCACCCCCCAATCGTTGAATGCACGCAATGGGTGGTGTTAACTTGCCTCACTAAAAGTTGAGGAAGTTCCCTATGACTCGTTATCCATGCACCTTTTTCTTCATGGCCCTGGTATTCATTATTGGTGGTTGTGGCAGCAAGGACGAGACCAACGGACCGTTGGAGGTAATAGTTGGCGAATCCGTTACCACTGCCACCGGACTTATTTATGTGGTCCAGGTCATCGGTGGCGGCGCAGCACCCACCGCGGGTAAGCAGGTCACGGTGCACTACACGGGCACGCTTACCGATGGCACAAAATTTGACAGTTCCGTTGATCGTGGTGAGCCCTTCTCATTCATCATTGGAGTAGGGCAGGTTATCAAAGGCTGGGATGAGGGCATCATGTTAATGAGGGTGGGGGGCCAGCGGACCCTGACCATTCCGCCCCATCTGGCCTATGGCGACCGTGAGATCCCGGGTGTCATCCCTGCCGGCTCGACGCTCATTTTCGATGTGGAACTCCTCGCTGTCCAATAAGCACACCTGAATGCGTCGATCACCTTCGCTGGCGGCGGGATACCACGGCAGAGAGATTTTACCGCCTTTGTTGCCTACGCCTTACTAACCTCTGAGACTCGGCGGATTCGCTGTAGACGCTACGTCGAGGCTACCCGCCTACGGCGAGCCCTGCCTGTTTAGTTCGCCTCGATCAGGATGGGGTCCCCCAGCCCGAGCTCCTTGAGCGGCTCCAGCTGGGTGGCGGCATCGCCCACCACCAGATAGATCATCTGATCGGGCACGATATATTTTTGGGCCAGGGCCCGGTGCTGGTCCAGGGTCAGCTCCCTGACGAAGGTTTCCCGCGCCTCAATGTAGTCGTCGGGCAAATCATATTGGGCGATCTGGTTGAGCATGCCCATGAGGGCGCCCAGGGTTTCAAAGCGCCGGGCGTTGGATTTGATGAGGGCGGCTTTGGTGAAGGCGAGCTGCTCCTCCGAGATGCCTTGAGCATAGTCGCTTAATACTTCCCGGAAAACAACCAAGGACTCATAGGTTACATCGGTACGCACAGCGGAAGACGCCGTAAACGGGCCTGGATAGTGGCTGCCGGAGAAGCCGGATCGTGCACCGTAAGTATACCCCTTCTCCTCCCTGAGGATCAGATTGAGGATCCCATTGAAGCTGCCCCCTAGTTTGTAGTTCATCACCGAGGCGGGATAATAGTCAGGATCGGTGTAGGGCAGAGCCAGATAGCCGATGCGAATATGTGACTGCTTGGCAGCAGGTACATCGACGAAATAGAATCGTGATTGGTCGATGGGTTGGGGCGACGGCAGGTCCGGGAAGATCACCTGCTTTCCAGGCCATTTAGCTACCAATGCGCCAAAGGTCTTGATGGCCCGAGCCTTGGAAACATCGCCCACAATGGTGATATAGGCCACAGATGAAGTGAAATAGTTGGTGTAGTACGTCTTAAGATCCTCAATGGTGATGGCGCTTACCGATTCCGCCGTGCCGATGGCCGGAGTGGCCAGGATATTATCGGGTCCATAGATCAGCTCCCTGAAGGTATTCGATGCGATGGATGCCGGGTTCGCGGAACTTCGGTGGATCATTTCCAGATTTTCATCCTTATGGCGCTCAAACTCGGCTGCATCCCACCGGGGATCGAGGAGGATTTCTTCAACCAGAGCGTAGGTCTGCTCGAATTTGGAAGCCAGGGCGTTGGCCTGGATGACGATCGATTCACGACCGGTGAACAGGCTGATACTGGCGCCCAAATCGTCAATGGCTTCTTCCAATTCCTGGGGGGTTTTGGTCCGTGTACCTTCCATCATCAGGTCGGTGACCATATTGGCCACACCGATTTTGTCGAGTTGATCGAGCAACTGACCACCTTTGAGGGTGATGGAAAACTGCACCAGGGGGAGTTCGTCGTGCAGGATGCCTGATAGGGCTAACCCGTTGGGATACTGGTGATGCCATACCTCGGGCAGCTGGAGACTTGGGTCGGGCCCGAAGGGCGGTTGGACCGAGCGGTCAAAACTGGTAGGGTTTGACTTAACTGTGACCGCCATTGGGGCTGCTTCCTGGCCGGAGACAGTTTGGGCGGGCAGGTCCTCTTCCTCAATCGGAAATCGATCAGATCCCTCGGCCACAAGTTCGACCTTATCCTTAGGCACGAAACTGGTAAGGATGTAGGGCCGGTCTTTGATATAGGTATTGTAGACCCTCAGCACGTCTGCCCGGGTGACATCCAGATAATCTTGCAAGAATTGCGTCACAGCGTCCGGGGAGCCATAATACTCATTATATTGTGCCAGTTGGAAAGATTTGTTCAGGACACTGGCAATACCGTTGTAAAAAACGGTCTGGGTATTGGCCTTGACCCGGGCCATATCCAGCTCGGTGAAGCCCTCGGTTTCGAACAGTTCGAAGGCATCGAACAGGGCCTGCTCCACAACGCTAAGACTGACATCGGGAAAAGCGCGTACCCGGAAGTTAAAAGTGCCGGCGATCTCCGAACTGGACTGCCGGCCGGAAGCAGTCGGGGCCAGTTTCTTATCCTCGACGATGACTTTGAACAAGGGCGCCCGTTTGCCATCGGAAAGGAGCTCGCCCAGGAGGTCCAGTGGGGCGGCATCCGGATGGCCCTCCTGGACAGTCGGGAAGACCATGTTCAGTTCCGGTGAATTGGCGAAGTTGTCCTCGTGAAAGACCCGTTTGGTGGCCTTCAGAGCGACCGGCCACGGTGGGGGATCCTCCACCGGTTCGGAGGATTGGATGTCGCCAAAATATTTTTCGACAAATGCCTTGGTCTGGGTATGATCAAAATCTCCGGCAATGACCAGTGTGGCGTTATTGGGGCCGTACCAGGTGAGGAAGAATTCAGTGACATCCTCCAAGGTAGCATTCTGCAAATCCTCCATGGAGCCGATAACTTGCCAGTTATAGGGGTGACCTTCCGGGTAGAGACTTTTGTCGATGACGTAGCTGGTATGACCGTATGGACGGTTATCGTAGCTCTGCCGTTTTTCATTCCGGACCACGTCCTGCTGGTTCTCAAACGCCGCCTGGGTAACCTTGCCGAGGAGATACCCCATGCGGTCCGACTCCATCCACAACACCATTTCCAGGGCATTTTTGGGCACGACTTCGTAGTAGATCGTGCCGTCCTGCCAGGTGCCGCCGTTCAACGTGCCGCCGGCCCCCTGAATATTCCGGAAAAACTCGTCCTGACCGACATTTTCCGATTCCTGGAAAAGGATGTGTTCGAACAGGTGGGCAAATCCGGTGCGGCCCGGCTGTTCACGGTTGGACCCGACATGAAATATGAGGGCCACGGCCACGATTGGGTCGGATTTGTCCTCATGTAGAATGACCTCCAGGCCGTTGTCCAGGGTGTATTTCTCGTAATCGATTTTCAGGACGGCCTGGGGTGGCCGGGCCATTTGCCGGGCGTCGCAGGCCCCCAGTATCAGGGTCAGGAACAGCCCCAGGGCAGTCAATCTCAGAAAGCGTCTCATGATGAACTCCTCAATGTATCAACGTGGCAGCAACCGTTGCCAGGCAGGAATGGCCCTTGCTTTCGGAGGGGGCGGGTGCTGGATTGACTATTGGTAACCCCTGGCCAGGATGTCGCGGGTGTCCTGAAGGCTCTGGACCTGAACCTTGGCACCCCCCACCACCGGCATGAAATTAGTGTCGCCGATCCAGCGGGGCACCAGGTGGAGGTGGATATGTTCCTTGATCCCGGCGCCGGCGGCCACACCGATATTGGCGCCAAAGTTGAAGCCCCCCGCCTGCAGCTCCCGGCGCATAATTCCCATGGCCCGGTTGACCAACTGGAGCATTTCCAACTGGATCTCGAGCTTCAGATCGTCAAAGTTGGCCACATGGGTGTAGGGAGCGATGAGGATGTGGCCGTTGTTATAGGGGAAAAGGTTCATCATGACGAAGGCCGTATCACCCCGAAAGACCATGAGGTTTGCCAGATCATCGTCGGCGTCTGGCTTGTCGCAGAAAATGCAACCCTTGGCCGGTTTAGGGGCCCGGACATATTCCATTCGCCAGGGAGCCCATAATCGTTTGATCTTCAACTATGGGCCTCGGCAAAGGTCTTCTTAGCGGCCTGGATGATTTTCTGCTCCACGTCGCGGGGCAGTTGCTCATAACTGTAAAAGCGCTGGGAATGGATACCCCGGCCTCCCGTCATGGACCTGAGCGCCGTGGCGTAGTGGTCCAGGTTGCCCAGGGGGATATGAGCCTTGACTTTGCGCAGACGGCCCTCATTCTCCATACCCAGGACCTTGCCCCGTCTCGATGAAATATCTCCCATGACATCCCCCATGAACTCTTCGGGAATGAGGACATCCACCTCGTAGATCGGTTCCAGCAGCTGCGGTTTTGCAGCCATGAAGGCCTCCTTGAAAGCCTCCCGGCCAGCGATCTGAAAGGCGATGTCCTTGGAGTCTACCGGATGCTGCTTGCCATCGTAGACCACCGCTTTGACATCCACACACCGGTAGTTCGCCAGGACACCCTCGTCCACGGCAGCCATGACCCCCTTCTCGATGGAAGGGATGAACGTCCGATCGATGTTCATCCCCTTCAGTTCGCTTTCGAAAGTCACACCGGACCCAGGAGGGAGGGGTTCCAGGTACATCCACACTTCGGCGAACTGCCCGGCCCCGCCGGACTGTTTCTTATGCCGGTACTTGGACTCGCCCCGGGTCCTGATGGTCTCACGGTAGGCCACCCTGGGAGAGACAAGCTCGACATCGACTTTGAAGCGTTGCTTGAGCCGCTTCACAATGGTCTCCAGGTGCAGCTCACCCTGGCCGGAGATGATGGTTTGCTTGAGTTCCGGATCATATTCGAAGACGAAGGTGGGGTCCTCTTCATGGAGGGTGGACAGGCCGGTGCCGATCTTGTCCTCGTCGCCCTTCGCCTGGGCAACAATGCCGGCCCTCAGTTTGTGCTCGGGCAGGTGAATGGCGGGGAGGAGGATGGGCTGCTTGGCATCGCTAAGGGTGTCCCCGGTGTGGGTGTCCTTGAGTTTCACGACGGCGGCGATGTCACCGGCCACCAGCTCTCCCAGTTCGGTACGGCGGTTCCCGGTCATACTGTAGACGGTGCCGATGCGCTCCTGCCGTTGACGTTTGGTGTTGAGCAGATCGTCCCCCACTTTGATTTTACCCGAGTAAACCCGGAGGAACGACAGCTCGCCCAAATGGGCTTCACTGACTGTTTTGAAGACGAAGGCCGACGCAGGGCTACCGATGGATACCGGCCGGGTAATCTCATCACTGCTGTTGGGGCCGGCGGTGCCCTTCACTTCCCCGAAATCCGCCGCGCAGGGGCCGTAGCGAGCCAACACGTCCATCAGGCGGCGGATCCCGATGTTGTGGAGCGCAGAGATGGGGAATACGGGGATCAAGGATCCGTTGAGAAAAGCCCCATGGAGGCCGCCACGTAACTCTTCCTCGGTGAGCTTGTCCTTCTCAAAAAACTTTTCCAGGAGGGAATCATCGGATTCGGCTACATGTTCGATCAACTCGCTATGCAGTTTCATGCAGCGGTCGGCCCAGTCACCGGTCAGCGATTCCTGGGTCAGCTCACCCGAGCCATCGGTTTTATAGGTGAACATTTCGTTGCGGAGCACATCCACAATCTGGTGGAAGCCGGGTCCCTGACTGACGGGAATTCCCAGGGGGAAGACCTTGGGGCCGAACCGTTTTCGGGCCACCTCGAGGACGGCGTCGAATTCGGCGTGCTCCTTGTCGAGCAGGTTTACGACGATGAGGTGGGGGATAGCATACTCGGTGGCGGAGTTCCAGACCTGCTCGGTCCCCACTTCCACATTGGCCACGCCGTTGATGACCACTACAGCAAAATCGGCCACCCGCAAGGCGCTCTGCACTTCACCGAAATAATCGGCATAACCGGGCGTGTCGAGCACGTTGAACTTTTTCCCTTTCCAGGGAATGCTTAACAGTGAGGTGTTGATGGAAATCCGGCGCTCGATCTCATCCTCGTGGTAATCGGAGGTCGTGTTGCCTTCCTCGATGGAACCGAGGCGATTGATGACCCCGCCATTCAGGAGCATGGCTTCGGCCAGCGTAGTCTTGCCGACTGTTCCATGCCCAACTAGAGCGAAATTGAGGATATCCTCTGTTTTAAAGGTGGCCATATGACGATTCCTTAAAGTTGCACCAGAGCCAGTTGTGATTATTTCCAGGCTGGGCCAGCGTCAAGTTTTATGGTCCCGATCAGGGTGCGTTAAACCGTTGATATTGATCGAGAATCGAGCGGATGGCCGGCTTTAGGTAGATACGGGACAGGTCCCGCCTGCCCAGGGCTTCGGCCAGGTGCTGCAGGCGCTGCTCCACCGGGGCTGAGCTGTTAAGGATGATCATTTCATTGCCGTCCAGGACGCAGGCGCCCCCCTTGAACGGACCCGTATCGAGAATCACTGAGAAGCCGAGACGGTCAGCGACTTCCTCCAGAGCCTGGTAGATGGCATTCACTTTCCCGTATGCTCCCTGAGAGGGCTTTTTTGGGGGTGTCCCTCTTCGAGGCCGATGGCCCCTATGGCGGGTAGAGGCTGTGTTCCCGGGGCGCGTCACCGCTAGAGCAGATCCTCGCGATCCCGCGACTTCAACCACTGGACGATCTCCTGCACCCGTTCGCTTTCCGACCGGGGCAGCACAATGGTGGCGTCGGCTGTGCTCACCACGATTAAATCATTTGCACCAATGACGGCCGTATAGTGACCCTCACTCACTATGAGCGAGTTATGGGAATCGATAACTGTGGCATCCCCCTGGATGACGTTTCCATCCCGGTCCTTTGGCAGGACGTCGTAGAGCGTTCGCCAGCTGCCCAGATCGTGCCATTCGAAGCGGGTTTCGATGGTAAAAATAGGCTGGGCGTTCTCCAGGACGCCATAGTCGATACTAATGCTGTCCACGTCGGGCCAAACCTTGGCCAGGGCCCTCTCAAACTTGGGGGTATCGATGAGGTGCTCAATACTGGTGAGCCGTTCGAAGGTGGCGGGGAGGTGTTGCTCCATTTTGTCTATAATGGTATTCACACGCCAGATGAACATGCCGCCATTCCAGAGGTGGGAGCCCCCTTCAAGGAAGGACTTGGCGGTCTCGAGGTCGGGTTTTTCGGTGAAGCGCACCACCGGATGCATATCGGAATCATTGTCCCGGTTGAACTCGACATAGCCGTAGCCGGTGGCGGGGTAGCTCGGTTGGATGCCCAGTGTGATGAGGTTTTCCCCTTCAGAGGCCTTGGCATCGGCCTGCTCGAGTGCGCGATAGAATTCATTTTCTTTCCGGATCAGATGGTCGGCCGGGAAGACCCCCATGACCGTGTTCCCGTAACGCTTGCGGAGGATGAAGGCCGCCAGAGCAATGGCAGGAGCGGTGTTCCGGCGGCCTGGCTCCGCGATAAAATTTTCATCTGGTGTATGGGGGACTTCTTTTTTCAACAGCTCGGTGAGCGGCTTGGAAGCGACCATGTGAAGACCTTCGCAGTTCGCGTAGCCTTCCAGGAGTTCGGCGGTCTGAACGATGAGGGTTTTACTGTTGACCAGCTTAAGCAGCTGTTTCGGGCGGTCGATCCTACTTTTGGGCCAGAAACGGGTTCCGGCCCCACCGGCCAAAATGACGCAGTGCATTTATTCCTTTCTCACGGCAGCGGTCCTATGGAGACGAAACGGGGACATCAGCATTAAAGTTAATATCAATTCCATCCACTTCCCAGCGAGGACGAACCTCCACGTCCTCCGGGTAAGTGCTGAAGCGGGCGGCGCGGTGATAAGGGACCCAGCGGCCGCTATAGTAAGGCAGAGGACCCTCGCCTACCTGCTCATGAGCGAAGACGGTATAAAACCCGGGTGGTACGTTTTGAATTAGATAGGCGGCAGAATCGGTAACGGTGAAAGCGGTGCGGCGACCGGTTGCGGCATCCAACGCCTCCACCACGACCCGGCCGATCGCATTCAGGATCGTACCTCGAACCTGCCCGGTGGCTTCTGGGGCCGTATAGGTCAGGGCCAAAGTGATGAGGGAGTCGGTCATGGCATTGCCGGCCTCATCGGTGATGTCCCATCCGACGAAGGCCGCTTGCCGGTAGCGGTCCGGTTCATCCAGCACCAGGGCCAGGGAGAGGGGGGACTCCCTGATCAAAGGCAGATCGACCGTATCTCTCCCGGTGACCCGGATCGTGAATCCGGGAGGAACGCGCACCGGCTCATTAAAAGTGATGCGGCCCCGGCCAAGTTGGAAAGGGCTGCCACCGCCGGTCAGGGGCGATAGGAGAGCGATGCGATTTCCCTCGATGGCTAGGGTGGGAGGCAGAGTGTCCACCAGCTGAGGCGTAGGGATGGCAAAAGGCCGCAAGCGATAGGGTTCCCCGAGCTGGTTCAAAACCACGCCCAAATCGATGAGGGTGGTATCCGCCTGTGAACTGTCGGGATGATGGACATAGCCGTAGACGGCGGGCTCGTGCGTGGGGTAGAGCTGTTCGGGTGGGGGCGCTTCACCGAAGGGCGTGTCGAAGGTGATGCTCAAGTAGACCGGGGTGTGCCATTCCACTGAACTTATCTGGGGCTGGGCCAGGGGCGGCGAAAGGCGCATGGCCACCCGGGCTGTATCGCCCCGGATGAACAGGGAGTCGGCGGGTGGCAGGGCATAAGGGACGCGATGGATAGCTGCGGGAAAGTCGGCTAAGGTCCCCTCTACCGCCACGAGCCGGTAGATTCCGTCGGACAGATAGCCGAAGGAGAAGCTGCCATCGATGGCCAGGTCGATGGTTTGGCTGAGGCTAAAGTCGGTACCGGCAGGGCCCAGTCGGAAAAGGCCGACGGCCACCCGCGCGGTGGAATCGGTTCCGATGACCGACCCCTGGATATGTCCGCTGGGGATATCGACGCCGGTGGTGAAGACGAACTGGTAGGCCCGTGCCAGGCTGTTCTTCTGGTAATCCCGGATACCGCGTTGCACGGTCAGGACGTAGGGCTGGTCAGGCTGGAACGGCTCAGCGGGGCGGATGATGACCCGTCGGCCCCTTATGCGGGTGGAGAAGTCCAACTCCGGCGTGAAGATGAGGGAACTGGGCACGGAGACCGGGTCAACCCGCTCGTTGAAGAAGACGACGATGTTCTGGTCGGCAATCAGGTTGCGGGTCAGGTTGGGCGGCTCCACCCGGATGATTATGGGTCCCTGGATATCGACCGGCCCGCCGGATGGTCCCCGCTCGGCGGCACAGGCCCAAAGCAGGATGGCCCCGGTGGGCCACAGCCATTTCGATAGCTGGCGCTGAAGATGGAAGATTTTGAGAATCATTTCAGGGGCGAAGTTGCGGGGCCCTGGCGGGGCGGGCAAGGAGTTCATGATCCAAAGAGGCATAAAATCGTTTTCTGAACGACGGTTCGACACTATCTTTTCCGCACCTTCTTATCCCCAATACCACCCGCTAGCGAGGTATCATGAAACAGCTACCCCTAACCTATGGCCCCAGTTCGCATGCCATCCATGCCGGGGAGCCGGACAACGATCAGGCCCGAGCCCACGTGAATCCGATCTACCAGTCGGCGACCTTCGGTTTTGCCGATGTGGGTCAAGGGCGGCGCTTATTCGCCGGGGAGGAGCAGGGCTACATCTACAGCCGTTGGCATAACCCTACGGTGGAGGTTATCGAGGAGAAATTGGCGGCTCTGGAAGGGGTGGACCTGCGCCGGGCGGACGCGAACAGGGCGGTGACCGGCCTGGCCTTCTCGTCAGGGATGGCCGCCATCAGCAGTCTCTTGATGACCCTCCTGCGGCCAGGCGATACGATCCTCACCCACGGGGGGCTATACGGTGGGACCAGCGAGCTGATGCAATCGATCTTCCAGGATCTGGGTATCCAGCGAGTGCTCACCGATCTAGGTTCGCCGGAGGTGGTGGAGGCGGCCATCAGGGCGGCAGACCGGCCCAGAGTGCTTTACCTCGAATCACCGGCCAACCCGGTCCTCGATCTGGTGGACATCGCCATGGTGGCTCAGGCGGCCCAGGCCCACGGCCTGAAAGTTGTGGTGGACAACACCTTTGCCACGCCCATCCTGCAGCAGCCCCTGGCACTGGGGGCCGATTTCGTGGTCCACAGCACCACCAAGTATCTCAACGGCCACGGCACCACGGTAGGCGGGATAGTCTTGGGCACCGACGGCGACTTCATCCACCATGACCTCTGGGAGCGCAGGAAGCTCCTGGGCGGCTCGCCCAGCCCCTTCGATGCCTGGCTCATCAATCAGGGACTGAAGACCCTGGCCCTGCGAATGGAGCGCCACAGCGCCAACGCCCTGACCGTGGCACGCTGGCTGGACACCCAGTCCCCGGTCGCCCGGGTCCACTATCCGGGTTTGGATCACTTTCGGTACCATGAGCTGGCCAAACGGCAGATGAAGGGGTTCGGGGGGATGATCGCCTTTGAGCTCCAGGGAGGGGTGGCAGCCGGGACCGTGGTGATGAACACGGTGCAGCTGTGCTCACTGGCCGTCAGCCTGGGGACGGTGGACACCACCATCATGCACCCGGCCTCCATGTCCCACGCCGGGGTGCCCCGGGAGCAGCGCCTGGAAGCGGGCATCACCGACGGCCTAGTGCGGCTCTCGGTGGGGCTGGAGGACGTGGAGGATATTATCGACGACCTGGGGCGGGCGCTGGGAAAAATTTAGGTCGCGGGTTACGAAGTTGGTGGGGTCAGGTCCACGGGGACTTCGCCAACGTAAGTGAAATGCTCCGGTGTGACGGCGATCTTGATGGCGTGGATAGCCACCCCGGCCACCCGAGCCTCGTTCAGGGCCCGGCCCACGTCGGGATCCCGGTCCCACATGGGGGTGAACAGGCGGGCGTCGTCCCGCTGGATGACGAACAGGATCATGGCCGGGTGGCCGTCCCGGCACAGCTGGGCCAGGTGCCGGGCATGGCGGGCGGCGCGCTCGGAGACCGCATCGGGGAATTGGGCCACGCCCTCCTCGACGTAGGTCACCGACTTTACCTCCAGCCACATCTGTTCCCCCCCACGCTCCAGCATGAAATCGAACCGGCTGTGGCCCTTGGTGACTTCCCGTCCCGCCAGGGACCAGTCCTTGAGGAAGGGCAGGGCGCGTTCATGGAGGATGAAGGCTACGAATTGGTTGGGCAGCAGGGTATTGATGCAGACCCAGCGACCCCGGTGGCGCACGAGATGGGTGGTGTAGTCGGTTTTGCGCTGGGGACCGGGATTGTACTGGACCAGCAGGTCCACACCGGGGAGCAGGAGTTCCAGGAGGCGGCCGGGGTCGGGGAGGTGGGCCGGAATCACCTGGCCGTTGATGCGGATATTGGTGATGAAACGATTGGGGCGATCCACAAAGGTGGCGGGAACCAGCTCCCAAGGCACCGGCATGGCGGGTTGGAATGTTGGGTCAGGCATTGAGCAAGGCTCTAAGATGAGGCGTTTCGTATGGTATCATGGAGGACAAATCTAGATATAATCTGGTTATTTCGAATAACATATTCATAACTTTCCCTGGGAACCATGAGATATCTGATAGGCGCCAGACCGGAAAGATGTTTTATGCTTAGGCCCCACCTGCTAGGCGATTAAGAGATGTGGTCTCCATGACCTCTGTAATGAATGATTTCAACCAACCCATATAATCGAGGAGACATCCATGGGACGATTCATAGAGATTGGCAAGGCGTTTGAAACGGCTATGTACGCCGGGGACAAGGGGGGCATGAACAAAGTGTTGCACCCCGATCTGGTATACGAAATGTTGGGCCATCCGCCCCTGGGGGGACGTTTCGAAGGTCGGGAGCGGGTCATCGCATCCTTTGAGAACCGGGAGACGGGTCTGGGGCCGGGCTTTGAGTATGAGGAACTTTCCCGCGAGTGGTATGAGGACCCGGCCAACGGCAAAGTTTTCGTTGAGATCCATGAGAAGAGTTGGTTGGCAGACTACCCGGAGGACATCCTGCAGGTACGGACCTGTTCCGTGCTCACTTTCTCGGGGGACCAGATCATCAGTATCATCGATTATACCGACAGTGAGGCCTATGCGGAGTTCAAGCTGCTGCATGAGAAGGATATCCGCAAGTTCGCCTAAGTCGAACTCTCCGGCAGGCAGGGGGGCTTCAGCTCTGAGGATATCCGGCGGAGGACGCCCCCCTTTCACGCTGACGAATCTCTGGAACATTGCCCGTGAATGGGTGTTAACTTGACAATCTATGCGATCCCTGGTTGCTAGCTGCACTTTCGGCGCCGTCCTGGTGTTCATCCTGGCCCCATCCATCGTGGATGGGGAGGCCCACTGCCTGGGGCACCAAGCCACAGCTACGGTCACCAGTCCGGAGAATGCTGATGGCGGGCACGGTGTCCATCATGAGGATTGTTATTGGCTTAAGGATCAAAGTAATACTCGGGCCGTGCTGCTCCACAGCACTCCCGTGGTGAGCCTAGCCTGCTATGCGCTCTGGGTGTCGCCGATCCCCACAATTTCCTACCCTGTCGATTTGCCAGCCTTCTCAGGCCGAGCACCGCCGCCGCTTCCGTTGCGATCCCGGGTCTGATCCCGACCTGCTAAACAGATTATCGTTTATCACATACATCCAGGGAGGAATGCAATTGCCGACGATTTCAGGGCGGTTA
>JADFNF010000199.1 GCA_022563485.1 Fidelibacterota bacterium
TGGAGCGGATGGGGGCCGAACCACCCGGAAGCAGCCGGTCCTTCCAGCCCCAAACCGCCACGATGATGGCCAGAATGGCCATACCGATTAAGACCCGGTTGCTCGATGCCGGTTTACCCGCCGAGTGCCCTCGGGTGCGTACAATCCCCCCCTCGGTAATGTCAAATACCCATGCGAGGATCATGGCGATGGGGAAGCCTGCCAGCAGCAGGACGATCAACAAGCTGCCTACCCATTCAGGAATGTGCAGGGGCTCAAATATGCTGTCGATGATCTGAAAAATGACAAAGGCCACCCCCGCATACACCGCCGCCACCCGGAAAACCCTCCGGCGGCGCAGCTCGGCGGTAAAGGCGGCGATTTTCCCAGGCGGCTTCGGCATGGAGCACTCCCATCGGTTAGGGTGATGGATCGTTAAAATATAGCATGGATTCCTACATCTTGCACCCTGTTATTGCCCCTCCGGCAGGGTCAGGACCCACCGGGCCGCTGGTAGGGCGCCTTATGGATCGCCGACGTGATCTCCAGCAGGATTTCGCCGATGTCGCTGCTGGAGCTGGCGAACTCGTCCGGCTCGATGACCAAGGGCGCTCCCAGCACCACCAGGGGTGCGCCGTGGGCCGGGCACGCAATGGCCTGGGGGATGGTCAGCCCCCCCACCGCCTGCACCGGGATCGACACGGCCCCGGCCACCGCTTCCAGCTCATCCATGGGACTCAGGCCGGCGATCATGGCCCGCTCGTCGAAGCCTATGTGGTGGATGATGAAATCGACCCCCAGGCTTTCCATCCACCGGGCGCAGGATACCTTGTCCCCAGCCCCCAAATTATCGCCCATGACCTTTATCCCATAGTCCCGTCCCGCCTCCACGACCCGCCGGATGGTGGCTTCGTGGGCCCGGCCCATGACCACCACCACGTTGGCCCCGGCCCGGGCCATCATTTCGGCCTCCAGGTAGCCCCCGTCCATGGTCTTCAGGTCAGCCACGATGGGGTGCTCGGGAAAGCGCTCCCGGAGCCGCTCCACGGCGTGCAGCCCTTCAGCCAGCAGGAGGGGCGTACCGGCCTCGAGCCAGTCCACACCGGCCTCCACGGCAATGGCGGCGGTTTCCAGGGCCTCGTCGATATTGGTCAGGTCCAGGGAAATTTGGACGATAGGGTAGGTCAGGTGGTCAAGATCGATCATGCTGTTATTCCTGATGCCCGCAAATTGATCTACCAGCAACGGTTGGCCTGCAGGTCTCGGTCACTCGCCGCAATGCGTGCTGAACGCGAAATTTATCCTTTCGCATTCGAGTCGGTTTCGATAAACTAGCGTGCAGGAACTGGAACGCCGCCGGGCGTCAATCTACCATCTGCCCGGTGATTTCTGCAAGGAACTTGCCGCCAGACCTCAGCACCCCTGAACCTTATCCAAGGAGCCGTCGACCATGAATCCAGCCCTCATGAACCCAGCCACCCACAACATTATCGACATCAGCGTCACCCTCCGGGCGGGGTTGGCCGCCTGGCCAGGGGAAGACCTCTGGCAGCTCGAGCCCCTCCAACGGATGGCCCAGGGTGACGCCGCCAACGTCTCGGCCGTCAGGATGGGT
Organism: Fidelibacterota bacterium; assembly: GCA_022563485.1. Taxonomy (GTDB): domain Bacteria; phylum Fidelibacterota; class Marinisomatia; order SCGC-AAA003-L08; family TS1B11; genus JADFNF01. The sequence goes on from JADFNF010000199.1 coordinate 1,595, forward strand.
CTCCACACGGGGACCCATGTGGACGCCCCGTGGCACTTCGGCGAAGGTGTACGCACGGTCGAGGCTATTCCCATGGACCAGCTCATCATCCAGGCCCGGGTCCTGGACTGCACCCATGTGCAACAGGCCATCAGCCGGGCCGACCTGGAAGGGAAGCTGGAGGGGGTCCGGGCGGTCCTGTTCAAGACCACCAATTCAGGCCTCCTCGCCGGCCGCCAGCCCTTCACCCCCGACTTTGTCCACCTTGACGAAAGCGCCGCCGACTACTTGGTGGAGCAGCAGATGCTTACCGTCGGGGTGGACTACCTATCGGTGGAGAGTTACCACGCAGTCCAGGCGCCGGTCCACCACCGGCTCCTCGGGTCCAACATCTCCATCGTCGAAGGACTTGACCTATCGCCAGCGACGCCCCGCGATTACCTCTTCATCGTGCTCCCCCTCAAAATCGAAGGGGCCGATGGCGCCCCGGCCCGGGCCATCCTCATTGATACGGCCGATTGAAGCACAAGGCAGCATTGCCTCAGTAGTAGCGCTGGTGTTCGAGGAATGCTAGACCCCGACCGATCCCCTTACACGATGGCCTTGGTGGCCCCGGTGGTGAAGCCCCCATCGACCAGCAGAATTTGCCCTGTGATATAGGCCGATGCATCGGATGCCAGAAATATGACCGGCCCATCCAGGTCATGGGGTCGTCCGGGCCGGCCGAGGGGGATGCGGTCAGTGATCATTTCGAGCCAAGCCTTGTTGGCATAGAGGGCAGCGGTCTGGCCGGTCTTGAACCAGCCGGGCGCCAGCATATTGACATTGATGCCATGCTGTCCCCACTCCGCCGCCAGGCTTTTGGTCATCTGTAGGGCGCCCCCGCGACTGGCAGCGTAAGGCGCGATGGCTTCCATGCCGAAGACCGCTGTGCACGATCCAATGTTGATGATCCTGCCATAGCGTCGCTTGATCATCTCCCTGCCCACCGCCTGAGCGCAAAAATAGCTCCCCTTGAGGTTGGTGTCGATCACCGTGTCCCAGTCCTCCCAGGTCACGTCCAGGCTCGGTTTGCGGATATTCACTCCGGCGTTATTCACCAGGATATCGATCTGCCCATAGGCCTCCATGGCCGCGTCAACCATATGGGCGATGTCGGCCTGCCGGGTCACATCCACCTGCACAGGCAGGGCCTTGCGCCCGAGGGCCGCCAGTTCCTCAATGAAGGAGGCCAAGGTCGAGGCATCGCGACTGGTGAGCACCAGGTCCGCACCGGCCCCGGCCAGCGCCCGCGCCATGGATTGACCCAGTCCCCGGCTCGCCCCCGTCACGACGGCTACCTTGCCGGAAAGATCGAACAGGTCGCTCATCTCAGTGCCTCACGTTTCACGGTTCCAGGATTATTTTAAGCAGATCTTCCTCACCTTTGAGCAGCCGCTCGAAGGCCCGGGGGCCCTGCTCCAGGGGCAGCACCTCGCTGATGAGGGGATCAACCACCATCCGCCCGGCAGCCAGGTGATCGAGGGCCTCACGGTACTCTCCCGCACTGGCGTAGGAACCGGTGAGGGTCAGCTCCCTGGAGATAATCTCCTGCATGTCGATTTCCACCATGCGGTCCAGAAGACCTACGGCGATAACCTGGCCCCCCGCCTGGGCCACAAGGGTGTGGATGCTCTTCGTAAGATCGTAGATGCAGGCAACAACGTCTTCTATCGGTCGGGGCTGCGGGAAGACGTCCGTGTGGGGAAGCCAGTGGACGGTGTCAGTGTTTCGGATAGTTCTTGTCTCGGGATCGAAGACAAGCCAGCATCGGTAGTGG
>JADFNF010000032.1 GCA_022563485.1 Fidelibacterota bacterium
CATCGATGTCTTCCGGTCCCAGCCGACCCTCCAGTCCCTCGCGGACCAGGCACCGGACGCCTTCCAGAATTTCCTGACGACCACCATAACTCAGGGCCAGATTGAGATTTAATCCGGTGTTGCTGGAGGTCAGTTCGATGGCGCTATCCAGCTCCCTCTGGGCTATGGAGGGCAAATCGGTCAGTTGACCGATGGCCGTGAGGCGCACGTTATTTTCCATCAGTTCCCGAACTTCACCCCTGATACTGGTGACCAGCAGCCGCATAAGGGCATCCACTTCGGCCCGGGGACGTTTCCAATTTTCCGAGCTGAAGGTGTAGAGGGTTAACGCCCCAATGCCGATATCGCCGCAGGCTTGGGTGATCTCCTTGACGGACTTCACCCCTTCCTTATGCCCGGCAACTCTGGGCAGACCTTTGCTTTTGGCCCAACGCCCGTTGCCATCCATAATGATCGCAATATGCCTGGGCAAATCTCCCCGCATCAAAATGCGGGACTTGAGCTCCTTCTCGGTGTTTAATTGCATCATCGATATTTGAGGGAAGTTACTTTCCGCCCCATCAAGAGGCAACCGTAGGCTAGGTCTTCTCGCCCGCTGGCTTAAATTCATATATCTCCGCCGTATGGTGGTCAAATACCTCCAGCAGGGCAGTACCATCGACGCCCCGCAGCTCCGCCGCGCAACGATAACACGCCGCCAGATCGGCAATCCGGCGATAGATCACCCAATCGAGCAGACTGAATGCCAGGAGGAACCAGTAACTGATCAGAACACCCAATACGGCCCCCAGCCCAACCAAGGCTATCCCCAGCAGTTGGTTAAAATCCTTGCGCCGGTAGAGATGGCGGCACCCGCACACCGGGCAACCCTGCTCCAAGGCCCAGGCAGGCGGGATTGTTGCAGGTGAAATCCCGCATTGCGGGCACGTCAGTTCCTGGGAAGGTGCGGCCTGTTGCCGGTAATACCAGCCGCAATCGTCACATTCAAACGCCACCGTCCACTCCCCTTGGCCGCCAGACAGGTTCATACCGGCAGCCCCATCTGAAGGATAAAGCTGTCAAAGATCAGAAGTCCCATGACCACCAATATGAGTGACACATAAAGTAGGCCGGTGGCCGATTGGGTGGCGCCCAGGCGAGCAGTCCGCCAGGCCAACCAGTCGATAACCAGGGGCGCAATAAGCCCCAATATCAGACCGATCCATAGAAAAAATCCATCCGTGGTCATCAGCAGTCGATAGGCTGGCTTGGCTCGATAGTTAAGGATGATGGTTTTGGTGCTCAAAATAGCCATCACCCAGACTAGATGGACAGTCAGCGCCCCAAATGCCAGGCTGATGCCCCGTCCCAGGTATTGGATCGGGAGCTCCGTCACATTCAAGTACCAATGGCCCAAGACCATGGCAAACATGACACTGGCCAGGCCGAAGCCCCCCAGGCTCATGGCCACCCAGTGCTCCCAATGAATCGCCGGAAGTTGGCCGGCCAGGCTTACTTGCCAGAGCAAAAGACCCCACCCCAGGAGCGGTGGAAGCAGCAGGTTCCTGGCCATCGCCGGACGGTGCCAGGTCATCCCCAGGATCGCAAGACTCACGGTCGCCAAGGCCAACACCCACCATCCTGCGGGACCGTCAATCCCATTTACCATTCCCAGCATGGTTGAGATACCCAATAATGTTGTGGCCATCCCCAGGTTAAAGCGGAAAAAGCCCCCTTTGATCACCCTAACGGGCACCAGCCAGAGGAACAGGGGGAAAATGGCGGCCAACTGGGCCATGACAAGGATTGGCAGGGCCTTCATGATCGGGAGACGACCGGGAGACCCGACTGGCGCCGGTCTGTATTCATCAGGAAAATTTCAGCGCGAAGTATCCTGAACAACCGGGCCAAATCGTTTGCAGTGGGGTTCGCTCTCAACGGAATCGTTGGCCCTCAGGACGTAGCGCGCGCCCTGATCATCACGGCGTCTGCTATCTGCCTGAAGGCCTTACCCACCGGCGTATCGGGGTGGCTGATGACATAGGGCTCCCCGGCGTCGGACGCCAGAACCAGGTCGGGCGCCAGGGGTACTTTCCCGAGCAGAGGGACGTTAAGCCTTCGGCTCTCCTCGTCACCCCCTCCACTTCGAAAGATGGGCAGGTTCACCTGAAACCGGCCCTCCTCATTTCCCGTGACCTGGGAGATCGGACCAAGACCCTCCAACTCGAGTGTGGCGCCCGGCACCACCCGGCCCTGGGCATCTTTCACCACCCCCTCCAGCAGCAGGCCGGACATGTTCTCCACCACTCCCAGCACCGGGGTGTTGACCTTCTTGAACATGTCCGCTCCCTTGCGCACGTCCAGCAGGGCGAGCTGTTGGGGGGTCGTCACCATTATCGCGCCGGTGAGGGCCAGCCGCTGCACCAAAGTCAGCTGGATATCTCCCGTACCGGGTGGGAGATCAAGAATCAGAAAATCAAGCTCGCCCCATTCAACATCATCGAAAAACTGCTGCGTCATTTTCGCTACCATAGGGCCCCGCCAGATCGTGGGCGCGTCGTTGCCACTTATAAATCCGAAGGACATGATGCGCAGACCATGACGCTCCAGGGGGACAATCTTTTGCCCTTCGTTCAGGTGGGGTTGTTCGTTGATGCCCATGATCATGGGCAAGCTAGGACCGTAGATATCAAGGTCGAGGATACCGACCCGGGCGCCGGTCATGGACATGGCTGCGGCCATATTGACCGCCACGGTAGACTTCCCTACACCGCCCTTGCCACTGGCCACAGCTAGGGTGTATTTAACGCCGGGGATGGGTGAGGCCATCTGGGCGGGGCCGGCTGCGCCTGGGGCCTTGCCGCCCCCTTTCGGCTGGGGGGTAACAATCTCCACATCCACTTGGGATAGACCGAGCTGCTCAGCGAGGGCCGATTGGACGGCATCCACCAGTTTGGCCTTCCGATCCGAATCCTGGGTGGCCACGGCCAGCACCACTTTCACCTTATCGCCGGTGATGTCAATATCGGTGACCATTCCAAAGGAGACAATATCCCGGCTAAAACCAGGATAGTTCACCGATTTCAAAGTAGAGCGGATTTCGTCACGGGTCATTTAAATGTCAAGCTCCCACAAGCGAGCCTATGGCAGGTCACAGAGCAGAAAGCGGCCGCCAGGAGACCGGGCAATCGCATCCCAAACAGCCTTCCATCAGGTTACTACCCAGCGTACTCCCGACCGAAAAAATCGTAATTGATCTTGATATATTTTTGCCATTCCTCAGGTACGGCGTCTTCTTCAAAGATGGCCTCTACCGGACATTCAGGCTCACAAGCCCCACAGTCAATGCATTCTTCCGGGTCGATGTACAGCATGTGGCCGGTGGGATCATCCCCTTTTGACCAATCCTCATCGGGATGGATGCAGTCGACCGGACAGACTTCCACACACGCAGTATCGCAGGTATCTACGCAGGGCTCTGTGATGATATACGTCATCGGGATCGTCCTCCATGAGTAATGCCTATAACTTCTAAATAAAAATAGGGTATTCTTGGTCGCACCTTCTGCCAAAGTTACTTTTGGCTTTTGCTCGTTGACAATCGAAATCGAAGTTAATTCCCGTGGCAACCTCCTCGGTTTAGGAAGAAATTCAACTCCAGTATGCAACGCAAATTCTTCGCAAACCGGAATCTCCTCCTGCTCTGGATCGGGCACGTCATCTCCCACGGCGGGGATGCCATCTACCAGATTGCCCTGCCCTGGTTGGTTCTGGAAATCACTGGATCTAAAACGACCACCTCCCTGGTGGCCCTGAGCGCCTATTTACCGGCGGTGCTCTTCAGTCTGATGGCCGGGGTCTGGGTGGATCGGTTCGATCGCCGTAGGATCATGATATTCGCCGATGTGGCCCGGATGCTGATGGTGGCCCTGCTGGTGGGCTACCTGCTGTCCGGTGGTACATCACCCGTCATTCTGGGGCTGATCGCCTTCACCCTGGCCAGTTTCGCCACCCTGTTCTACCCTGCCAGGGACGCCCTCATCCCCGACTTGGTAGACCCTACGGCCCTGAGCGCCGCCAACGCCTTCATCTCGACCTCCGGGCAGTTCGCTCACTTGGCGGGGCCCATACTGGCGGGCCTGCTGGTGGCCTGGGTCGGCCTGACCCACCTTTTCACCATTGATGCCCTGACTTTCGGGGCCAGCCTGCTCTGCCTGATTTTGATCACCCTGCCCTCTGCCTCAGATCTTCATGAGCCCGGCCACGGCGCCAATCATTGGTCCGATCTCATGGAAGGTCTACGTTTCGTGTGGCGCAAGCGTCCTCTGGGACTGCTCATCCTGCTTACGGCCCTCAATAACCTCTTCATCATGGGGCCCGCCGTGGTGGGCATGCCCATCTTCGTCCGGGAAGTGCTGGCGCTGGGTTTTCGCGCCTTCGCCCTCATTGAGGCCCTGATGGCCGGGGGTATGCTCCTCGGGTCATTCCTGATCTGGCGCCTGGCTTCCCGATCCAATCCGGCCCGGGTCCTTTTCCTGGGGATGATCTTGGACGGTCTCACCTATAGCCTGCTGTTTTTCATGGGCACCTACGCCCAAACCAAGGGACTTATATTCCTCCACGGCATCGGTATACCCATGATCACTATTACTCGCACCACCATCATTCAACGGGCGGTCCCTCAGCGCTATCGCGGTCGGGTCTTCTCCATGGTCAATATGTCGGTCATCGGCCTCACCGCCCTGTCGGCCGCGCTGGTGGGTCCCCTGGCGGAGGTGGTGCCCATCGCCACCATCTTCCTCGGCATCGGGTTGGGGGCGGCCGCTTGTGGCCTCATCGGCCTGAGCCACCGGGGCATGATGAATTTGGTATCCGGTGACCTGCAGGGCTAAACTCGGTCATGCGACCCATGATACGAGACTAACCATTCGATGAGGTACGAAACATGGCCATCCTTTCTCGCATGCGACTAGACCTGAACCTGCTATCTCCCAATACGCCCTGGATGAGATGGCCCGTCCTGGTGGGCCGGTTCATCCTGGGGGGATTGTTCGTCTTTTCCGGCGCTGCCAAGGTGTTGGATGCCCAGACTTTCATGGCGGCCCTGCCCCTTTACCAGGTCCCCCAGTGGCTCATACCCCTAGGCGCCCTGGCGCCATCATTGGAGATAGCGGTGGGAGTGGCCCTTATGTTGGGTATGGCCCCCCGGCTGATGGCCCTGGCGACCCTGGGGCTGCTGGCCGCCTTTTCGGTGCTGCTGGTCATGGGCATCGTGGGCGGTGAATTGGGAACCTGCGGCTGCTTTGGCCGCTTCCTGGAGACCAGCCCCCAGCTCGCACTGGTGCGCAACCTCGTACTGGCGCTCATCGCCGGCGTCGTGTGGCGGTTTCACCGGGACGATCCTGTTGACTGGCGGCGGTGGCAGGTGCTCACCCTTTCCGGGCTGTTGCTGGTGACGGGTACTTTGACCGGCTACACCACCCACACGCCCCAGATCGATGGCTCCCTGGCCAAGGCAGGAGAATTCTTCCCTGACGAAGGATTTGTCGAAGATGGCATCGAACTGGAAGGGCGGCAGTTGGCCTTCGTTTTCGCCGTGAGCTGCCACCACTGCTGGGACGCCGTGGCCAACGTCAAGGCATTGGCCGCTGACGGCCGGTACGGTGTCTTTGGCGTCACCGCCAGCGATCCCTTCGAGATCGAGTGGTTTGCCGAGGAGTTTGGCACCAACTTTCCCATATATTCCTACGATCCAGTGCTCTTCGGCGAGGCATTCCGCTCCTGGCCGGCCCTCTACTATATGGAGAACGGCTACATCATTGCCAAGCTGGAAGGTGACATCCCCTCCCTCAAAACTTTGGAGGAGGTGCACATGGCCGAGTGGGAGTAGCCTTCGCCTATTGCCAGGGCTACGCCGAAACCTGCCCCTCTCCCAGCACCGCCACCCTGCGCTTGATCGAAGGATGGCTGTGGAACAGCAATTCCACCGCCGGGTGGGGGTCCCGGTCGGCCAGGTTGAGCTCCGCCAGCCGGTCTAATCCAGCGGCCAGGGCTGCCCCATCACCCATAAGCTCTGCCGAATACCGGTCGGCGGCGAACTCGTGGCGGCGCGAAAGGGCATTGGACAGCGGTCCCGTGACAAAACCGTAGACCCCCATCAGCAGAGCCAGCCACGGCAGGGTGGTGAGGTTCGTCACCTCGCCGCCTGACAGTCGCCCGTGGAGCTGGGCCACCCCATACATTCCGATAAAGGTGATGGCCGTCCCTTGGGCCATGCCGATCCAGATATGCCGCAGGCGGAAATGTCCCAGCTCGTGGGCCACCACCGCCAGGATTTCATCATCGGTAAAGTTGTCCAGCAGCGTATCGGCCAGCAGCACCCGCTTGGCCCGGCCCAGGCCGGTAAAGGCGGCGTTGGCCTTTTTGGTGGTCTTGCTCAGGTTAAAACGGTAGATCCCCTGAATGTCCAGCCCCACCGATTGAGCCAGGTCCCGAATGCGCCCGGTCAGCGGGTGGTCAGCGGCCAGCGGCTCAAACCTGTAGAACAGGGGAAAAATAAACACCGGGGCCAACCGTCCCAGCACCACCGAAAAGAGCAACAGCGCCCCGCCCACCGGCAGCCACCAGCCCACGCCGAACCTGCGCAGGCAGTAGTAGAACACCAGCGCCAGCGGTAGGGTAATCATTGCCCCTACCAACGCCCCCTTCACCCGCTCCCAGGACCAGGCCCCCAGGGTCTGGTTGGACAGCCCGTAGCGGTGCTCGATCCAATACCCGCTGGTGAACGACAACGGCAGGGCATAACTCTGGGCCAGCACTCCCGCAGCCAGGCTGAACAGCAGGAAGTGAAAGTAGGGGTGTCCGCCCACCTGGGTCGCCCCCACCAACCAGGCGGCCAGGGGCGTAAGGACCAGCACCAACAGGTAGGTCCAGCCCAGGGCGGTGGAGACCAGGGAGAGGATCAGTTTCTGGCGATGGTAGCGTTTCGACGGCTGGGATACACTTCCGTTGTTCACGGTGCCCCCTTCACATCCACCTCCATCCAGCGCAGTTTTTCCGTGGTAACGGTGAGCATGTCATGAAAGGCGAGCAGGCCCTGGCGCTGCTGCTCCCACAGGAGACGACCGGCGGCTTCCTCAACCGGGCACCAGCGGTAAGCCTGATGCTCTGCTGACAGGGTCACTTCTCCCCCAGCCAACTCCACACCAAATACGGGGATGCTGTTCATGCGGTCGGCGGCGGCCTCGTAATAAAAGTTCACCCGGTCCACGGTCCAAATCTTCAGCACCTTGAGACCGGTCTCCTCGTCCACTTCGCGCAGGGCGGCCTGCCAGGCCGTTTCGCCCGGCTTGATTTTACCGGTCACCCCTTGCCAGATGTGCTCGTAGAGCTGCCCCGGCGAACGTTGCAGCACCAGGTAGCATGGGACGCCGTCTTCCCAACGCACCAGGTGCACGTCAACCACCCGCACGACCGTTTCTGTCATGCCTGCTCGCCTTCATACTGGCGGAGAAAATCCTGTGACCAGTCCCTAAACTGTCCCGCCTGGATCGCGGCCCGCATATCGGCCATGAGGCGCAGGTAGAAGCGCAGATTATGGGCCGTCGCCAGCCGGAGGCCCAACACCTCCCTGATCATGATTAAATGGCGCAGGTAGGCCCGGCTGAAGCGGAGGCACAGGGGACAGTCACAACCGGCCTGCACCGGCTCCAGGTCGGTCCGGTACCGGGCGTTGCGGATATTGAGGGTGCCGGTGGGAGTGAATAGCTGGCCGTTGCGGGCATTGCGGGTGGGCAATACGCAGTCGAACATGTCCATGCCCAGGGCCACCGCCCGCACCAGGTCCGCCGGGGTCCCGACCCCCATGAGGTACCGGGGTTTATCGCCGGGGAGCAGCGCGTTCATCAGCTCCAGGGTGGCAAACAGTGCCTCCTTGGGTTCGCCTACGGCCAAGCCCCCGATGGCATATCCCGAGACTCCCGATCCTAGGGCCAGGAGCTCTTCGGCGCTCTGACGGCGCAGCTTGGGATCTGTACCTCCTTGAACAATGCAAAAGAGGCTCTGGGGATGACCATAGCGCGGCTCTGTGGCGTCGAAACGTTCCAGGCACCGGCGGGCCCAGTTGGTCGTGCGTTCCAGCGCCGCCTGCCACACGGCAGCTGATGAATCTCCTGGAGGGCACTCATCCAGGGCCATGACAAAATCTGAGCCGAGGACCCGTTGCATATCGATAGCCTTCTCAGGCGTAAAGCGGTGGAGGGACCCGTTCAGGTGGCTCCGGAAGGTCACCCCATCATCGTCCAACTTTCTCAGTGACGCCAGGCTGAATATCTGGAACCCACCCGAATCGGTGAGCAGGGGGCCGTCCCAGCCCATGAACTTGTGCACGCCGCCAAATTGGGCCATCAGGTCCATGCCGGGTCGCAGATACAGATGGTAGGTATTGCTCAAGATCATCTGGGCGCCCAGTTCCCGTACCTCCCACGGCGCCAGAGTCTTCACCGCCCCGTAGGTCCCGATGGGCATAAAGAAGGGGGTAGCCACTGTCCCGCGGGATAACTTGATATGGCCCTGTCGAGCTGCCGAATGGGCATCCTCTACCTCGATGGTGAGCAGATCATGGCTATCCATGGAAGGGGCTCGACGGCAGCTTCATGAGGGGCGAAGCTCCAGCTGCCGGCGAGCGAATATCAAGCGGATTTAATTAGAAATCGAAACCGATGGTCAGGTACCAGTTGCGGCCTTCCTCCCCTGGTGGAGGTTGATACTGCCAGGCGTAGTCCAGCTGAATGGGCAGACCGAAGAGGATAAAACGGGGACCCCAGCCGTAGGTAAGGATAGATTGCTGGGACGGGCCAGAGCCGCCAGTACCTGTGCCGTTTGCATCCCACACGGTACCGGCGTCGACGAAGAGCACCCCGCTAAGCTGGCCAAGCATCCCGAGTGCCGGGAAGTAGTAGATCAGGAACGGGAAACGGAATTCCAGGTTCATGAGGAGCGCCCGGTCTCCCACCAGCTCCATGAGCTGGGTGCCACGCAACGGGGTAAGATACTCGGAAAAATAGAGGGTCTTTAGAAGCTCTTGGTCGTCGAAATCCCGAAAAATAGCATCATTCTTATAGCGCTGCGAACCTTCCGAGCTGAACACCCACGGCAAGCCACCTACCAGGAAATTCTGCGCGTCCCGGCCAAAACTGGCGCCTCCGCTGACGCGGGCCGCCAGGCTGGTTTCGCCGGGTAAGCGAAAATACCGTCGAACATCGAAAGCGAGCGTCTGGAATTCAATACCTTGCTTCCACAGTTTGGGGCTCCCACTGATACCGAAATTGGTCCGCCAACCGTTTACCGGATGGAGATATCCCCACTCGGCATTATCCCATACGTGCCCCAGCCGGGGGATCACCGTTGGCAGTCGGGTAGTCTCTCCCTGTACAAACGACTGGTTAAAATTCTGATTGTCGAAATTCTGATTGTTGAATTTGGCGAGCTCGACAGTATTTGTGGTGATACTAAAGTCGAATCGGTGAAATCTGTTCATCGGGAGCGAGGCGGTGATGTCCAATCCGTAATGCCGCAAACGATTCAGCTCTTGTCCGAAAATAGAACTTCCCGAATAATAGAGGTATGCTGTGTGGAACAGGGTGAAGTAGTAGTTGATCCGAAACGGCAGCAGGTGATAGGTCAGAAAGTAATCCGAATTCTGCAGGGAAATTTGCATCTCGGTCGCCAGGGATATCCGGTGGTTGCCGAGCATATCGCTGAATATGAACTGGGTCATCCCCTGGAAACTGTACAGGGTGCTATACCCGGCATAACTCTGCACCAGATCAAGGGTAAACCGTGTTTTATAGGGGTGCACCCGATAATTGCCTTTCTCATCCTTGATATTGGCTTCGTCGAGCACCACCAGATCGATGGAATCAGCCACGTGTGAAGTGTAGGCATAGGGTTTATCAACGCCGAAGATATACCTGTCGTAGTTGCCCAACCCTACAGTATGCCTCCGATCCCGGTCAACGTTCACCAGATCCTGCTCCAAGGTGGTTGTGTCAGCCAGGATATAGTTTGACGGCTCGATCTCTTTGGGCTCGTCCCATAACCCAATGGGATTATGGATGCGGTATACATCAAATCCCGACCGCTCAAATCCGGTGAAGTAGAGGCGGGTGTCATCGCTGGACATATTGAGGTCGCTGATGCCCGTCAAAATATTGGTGACGGCCCGCTCTTCCCCCGTCTCAAGATTGAGCATATAAATGTTATCGATTCCTGACCGCTGGCTGGTATAGTACAAGTAGGGCTCGCCGTGAGCATAAACGGGGTAGTTCTCCGCGGCTGGGTCAGTGGTGATGCGCCGGAGGTTGGAGCCGTCCCGGTCAATGCTGAAAATGTCCTTCTGATCGAAGTCGTGCTCGAACAGCTTGAAATCAGGCTTAACGGAAGACAAGGGCGCACCGGTCACCGGATCAAACCGTTGGTCGAAGTTATAGGGATTGCTTTCCTGATCATATCGGTAGGGTGGTAGGTCACCCCGGTCAGAGCTGAAGGCCAAGGCCATCCCATCAGGTGACCATACCGGATTGAATTCTCCGAAAACATCGTCAGTGAGGTTGGTCACCAATTCCGTCTCAATATTCAGGAGGTAGATATCACTGCTGGTGCCGTTGTTACCGATGAAGGCGATGGTTCCCCCATCCGGGCTCCAGGTGGCCATAAAGATACCTTCCAGGCCAGAGGAATACTTCTTCACCTTCCCATTTTTGATATCCACGACGTACAGAATATCCTCGTTGGCGGATTTGGCCGCGAAGGCCACCCGTTTCCCGTCGGGCGACCAGGTGATCCCCGGCTTGAGCAGGTGCAGCTCTTCGAACTCAGCAGTGGTGCCCCCCCTGATTAACCGCTTGAGGAAACGGCCATCGGTCGCCGAAATCAGTATGATTTCCATGTTCCCATGATTGTTCCTCATCAACGCCAGTTTGCTGCCATCGGGCGAGATCGAGGGGGCGATGTTGTAGACGTTGTCCAGTTTCTCGTGATCGGTCACCGGATGGGCGATATCCTTAAGACGATCCCGGCCAGCCACATCAGGCCAGTACTGTTTCTTGAGGTGCTCTTTCCACTGCTCGGAGAGCAGCTCATAATCCGCACCAATAGCCCTCTTAAGGCCCCGCTCCACGTTCGATTTTGATCTGATTTGGGCAAAGATCTCTGCGATCGATTCCTCCCCATATTTGCCGGTAATATAGCGCCAAACCGACTGTCCTCCACGATAGGCATACAGGCCACCGAGCTGGGGTATAGGCGGTATGTCGCCGTGAAGAGCCAGGTCACGCATATACATATCAGATTGAGCATTCCAACCCGATGACAGATATTCGGCTAATCCCTCGTTCATCCATAAGGGGATGCTGTAGCGTATACGGCCGCTGACGATAGACTGGATATTGCCGCCATAGATCAGGTCGTTGACCACCGCATGGACCAGCTCATGGTAGATCACGTGTTCAAAAGCCTCGTAGCTGCCTTCGAAGGGTACGACCACGCGGTTCTTGAAAAGCTCCGTAACCCCACCGATGCCTTCCGTCAGATATTGTGAAATGACATTGGTCTGTTGAAAGTCGGAGTGGGATTGGTAGACCATGATGGAAATGCGCTTCTGAATTTGCCAGTTCAATCGGTCGGATATATGGAGATAAGCATCGGTGGCCACCTCAGAGGTGTACTCTGCCAGCGTCAGATCGTCGCCGTAGAAATAGATATCGAAATAAGGGGATTGGATAAAATGCCAGTCGTACCGATCATACTGGACCGTATTCTGGCCAAATTGCGCATCTAGGCGGCCCATCCAAAGGATCAGAATCGACAGGGTCAATATGCTTGCAAGTTTTCTCATACTACCTCATACGCCCTAATATAGGATTAGTTCTACAGCCGTAGCGTCATGTGGCCCAGCTCACACTTGGCGCTAAATTCCCGGACCACAGCCGGGGTTGGGGTATCCACTAGGCTAATCGAACAGCAGCTTCAAGCTGGCATGGGGAACGCCCGTGCGTCCTATTCGCCCTATGCCGAGACCACACTCTAACCCGTACGCGAGATTTTACCTGCCCCCTTAACGGATGTCAACTTATTTCTCCTAATATTGCGTTGCCTACCCGACGGGTAGCAACTAATTTCACCCCAGATGACCACCCCGGTTTATTTTATATCCGATGTTCACCTGACCCTGGACAACGGAGATTGGGAGCGAGCGAGGCGGCGACGGCTTTTTCGATTCTTTGATATGATCCGTGAATCGGGGGGCACGCTATTCATCGTCGGTGATTTTTTCGATTTCTGGTTCGAATATAAACGGGTTATCCCCAGGCGTTATTGTGACGTTATCAGTCAATTCTACAAGCTTCGGGAAGCAGATATCGATATCCATTATATCTTAGGCAATCACGATTTCTGGACCAACGATTTTCTGAGTGACCAACTCGGTATACACGTGTACCCCTCCGACACAAATGTAGACATTGATGGACTGCGCGTATACCTGTCCCATGGCGACGGATTGCTCATGAAAGATACGGGCTACCGGCTGATGCGGAAAATCCTCCGCAGTCGCATTTGTATATTTCTCTACCAGTGGCTCCATCCCGATCTAGGGATGGCCCTGGCCCAATTCGCCTCGCGTCTCAGCCGCAAGTACAACCACGATGATGAAACAAAAGATGCTAAATTCGATGAACTGTCCAGGTACGCCAAGAGCCGATGGGAGGAAGGAATCGATGTGGTGGTGATGGGGCACTACCACTTAAACCGTCTCAAAAGCGATCACAACGGCAAGAGTTTCCTCTGTCTGGGGGACTGGATCTCGCATTACACCTACGGCAAGCTCTCCCATGGGCGCCTTACTATCGAGACCTGGCCGGCTTGAGGCCCCAAGGACCAACGTGATGCCCTTCCAAAGAATTGACGCCTCATCCCTAAATATCGCTGCCAGCGCGGGACGGCTCGTGCTGATGATGATATTGGCTTTTTCCCTGACTGGTTGCGCCCTGTTCCGCGGGGCCAAGGATGAAGTCGATGTGGAAAAACTGCGCCTGAGCTACCAGAAGGGCAAAATGGGGGCTCTGCTCAAGATCATCGCGATCTATGAGGACCCCGAACAGGCCCTGAGCGTCCGGATCGCTGCGGCCCGGGCTCTGGGTGAGAGCCGGCACCCGAAGGCCATCGACGCCCTGGCTCAAAATATCCGGGACGCCGAGGCGCTGAATATCGACATGATGCTCATCTCCATTGAGGTCATCGCCCAAGTCCCCAGCCCGGCCAGCGCCCAAGCATTGACCGACGCCCTCTCCTCAACCGACGCCAAGCTGGCCGAACTCCGCACCAAACTAGTGGAAGGACTGGAAGCCATCGGCTCTGAGGATCATGTCCAGGCGCTCATCGATCTCTACCAGGCAAGCCGGGAAAGCCAGCTGCGCATGGAACAGATGCTCACCCGGTCGCTAGGCGCTATCGGCGATGTAAAGGCCATACCCATGCTGATCGACATCGCCAAAGACCCAGCGGTCGGTCTGGCTACCCGCAGCACGGCCATCGAGATCCTGGCCAATAAAAATTCACCCGAGGTCATCAGGATGTTCGCTGATATGCTGGGGGACCCCACCAGTAACCTGCAGCTGAGGGACTTTGCTCTGCGGGCCATGGGGGACATCAAGGAGGAGCGGCTGGTACTGGCTCTCCTTGAAACCTATCAGCTGGGCAAGGCCGAATACTATTCACTGATGAACACCCTGCTCACCAGTCTGGGCGAGTTCGATGACCCCAACATTAAACCGGCCATGATGGAAATCGCCCTGTCTAACGACCTGCCCATAACCTTCCGGAGACGGGCCATCACGAACATGGGTAATTTCAAAGATCCTATGGTCCTCGGCCCCATCATCGCTCTGCTTGAAGACCCCGAGAATTATTACCTGCAGAGCGATATTGCCGCACTGACCCAGGCCCTCCAGCCCGGTCCGGAAGGGCAGGAGCGGCTCCGGCGGGCTGCGCTCAAGGCCTCCAACGCATGGGAGAACACCCAATGAGGGTGGTAACAACCAGCCTCCTGTCCAGCCTGTTGGTTGGGCTGGGGTCGGTCATGCCCATAACGGTGCTGGGCCAGGATGAGGGGGCCGGAGCTACGGTGGAAATCTTGCCCCAGAAGGATCGCTCCCCAGCCGTATCCGCCAGGGAGTTCTACGATGTCAAGATGAGCCTGGGTGAACTCCGGCAGCAAATGAACCAGCTGCGGGTCGATGTGGAGGCCTACCGCAGCAGGGAGATGACCCCTGATATCTACCGCACCATTCTCAAGCAGCTACAGCCTCCCAATATGACCCATGAAGTGGTCCTGACCAATGGCACCGTCGTTCGGGGAAATATCACCAGTGAAAATATCGATCAGCTCACGATAGAAACCAGCCTGGGCCTGTTGACCCTCAACAAGTCCGATATCCGCAGCATCGATGAGATGACTCATCTTCAGCCCAAGCTCGATTTCATGGGTGATGCCAAAGTAGAATTGCACGACACCCACCGGCTCTACGTGGGAAAACTGCGGAACTCCGGCATCAGCCGGGGAGATTTCGTCCGGGTCATCTTCCGGCTGTGGAATGCTCAGGCCGAGTTGGTGGCGGTGGATTCCGCCTTCGTGGATGGCAGTACCAGGGCCTATCTGTCCGGTGTCATCACCGATTCAGCACTCGGGCCGGGGCAAGAAGCTGACTATCGTGTTCGAGTCGAAGTACCCTCCGGGAATCCGGTCAGCTATGTGACGCGGGAAATTCACTTCGAGCATCGGGACTGACCACAGCCCAACCTACAGCAGTGTCTTGGCTGATGGGGATCAGCCCCGATCTTCGCCCGCAAATGGAGGGCGCCATATCAGCCCCCAGATTATCCGGGCGACCGCAACAAACCTTACCGGTTACCGTTGCCGGTGCATATCCTGAGGGCTGATATCTCGTTTGGCCGCTTGGGCGGCTATTTGAGAAAGACCATCTTTCTCAGCGCCCCCTGGGGCCCGGCCTGTATCCGATACACATAGACCCCGGTTCCCACCAGTTTGCCCTGCTGATCCCGACCGTTCCAACGCACTGCGTATGACCCCGCCGCCTGCAGCTCATCCACCAGCGTGACCACTTGGCGACCCAGAATGTTGTAGACCGTCAAGGTCACCGGCACCGCCCGGGGCAGATCATAACGGATCTGGGTGCTGGGGTTAAAGGGGTTAGGGTAGTTCTGTAACAGGATAAATGTAGATGGCAGGGAAACGTCGAAATCGCTCTCTTCAATACCCAAGATTAGCGGTTGTGTGACGATGACCTGTCCGCGGATTTCACCGGCGCCATTGGCAGCCGTATGTACATTGACATACAGATTACCGGCCAGCAGATCAGCGATCAGTGCGTCGGTTAAGTCCGCACTGGCCCACAGCCCCGAAGCAGTATTGCCTGTAAAATCATCCGTGATGGCGTGCACAACGCCACCAGCAACGCCCGCGGCCCCCTTGTGAAAATGGGCCGCAGCGATG
>JADFNF010000033.1 GCA_022563485.1 Fidelibacterota bacterium
CGCTGATTATAGGGCTGATGAGCCAAGCCATGTTCATGCCGTTCTCATACCAACTCTTTGACACGATGTTCGATATGGCCCACCTGCTGAAAAAGGTCAGCTACCTCGCGGTGCTGGTCGGTTTGCTGATCAGTATTTATCGCGCCTTTGGGGAGGCTCATGCAGGCCGGGCGCGGATTCAGGCGATGGTGGATACCATTTTGGACGGCATCATCACCATCAACGCCAGGGGCCTCATAGAGACCTTCAACCCCGCCGCCGAGCACATCTTTGGCTACCGCGCCGGCGAGGTCATCGGCCAGAACGTGAACCTGCTCATGCCCGAGCCCTACCACCGTGAACACGACGGGTACCTGCGCAGCTTCCGGGAGACCGGCGAGGCCAAGATTATCGGAATCGGCCGGGAGGTGACCGGGCGGCGCAAGGACGGTTCAACCTTCCCCATGGACCTGGCCGTCAGTGAGATGTGGTTTGGCGACCAGCAAAAGTTCACCGGCATCGTGCGGGATATCACCGAGCGCAAGGAGGCGGAAGTGGTCCTGCGCGACAGCGAGAGCCGCCTGGCCGACGCCCAACGCATTGCGCAATTGGGTAACTGGGACTGGAACATTGAACGTGATGAAGCCGACCTGTCCGCTGAAGTATACCGGATACTTGGCGCCAGCGACGAGAATGCTATCTTCTCCCTAGCAAAGTTCATCAACTTTATCCAGCCCGATGACCAGGCATTGTTTCAACAGTCCATTGAGGCTGCCCTGGCCGGCGAAAAACCGTTCAACATAAATTTTCGCGTTACCCAGCCCGATGGCAACGCACGGACGATTCACACCCAGGGGGAAATTCACCGCGACGAGGCCGGCAAGCCGGTCCGCATGGTCGGCACGCTGCAGGATATCACCGAGCGGGTACGGGCTGAGGAGGAGCTCCGGCAGGCCAAGGATACCGCCGAAGAAGCCAGCCGGATCAAAAGCGAGTTTCTGGCCAACATGAGCCACGAAATCCGCACACCCATGAACGGCATCATCGGCATGACCCAACTGGCCCTGGATACGGACCTCAACGATGAACAGCGGGAATATCTCGAAGCGGTGGCCTCCTCCGCCGATTCCCTGCTCCAGCTGCTCAACGACATCCTCGACCTCTCCAAGGTGGAGGCGGGTATGCTGGAGATGGAAATGGCGGACTTCACACTTTCGGACCTCCTGGGCGAAACCCTGAAGAGCCTGGCGGTGCGGGCCCAGAAAAAAGGTTTGGAACTGGTTCTGAAGGTCCCGCCGAAATTACCCAATGCCCTGGTGGGCGATCCGGTCCGCTTGCGCCAGATCATCGTCAACCTGGTGGGCAACGCCATTAAATTTACCGAACAGGGGGAGGTGGTGGTGAGCGTGGAGCAAGACGCATCCAGCAATGGCCGGGTGACCCTGCACTTTGCGGTGAAAGATACCGGGATCGGCATCCCGCCGGAGAAGCATAAAAGAATCTTTGAAGCCTTCACGCAGGCCGACAGTTCCACCACCCGCACTTACGGCGGGACCGGCCTGGGCCTGGCCATATCAGCCCAGCTCGTCAGTATGATGCACGGACGATTCTGGGTGGAAAGTGAGGTGGGCAAGGGGAGCGCCTTCCATTTCACCGCCTCGTTCGATCTTGCTGGGCCCCCACGAAGTAAGACCCTACCCGGGACGCTCGAAGATCTGGCCGTCCTGGTGGTCGATGACAACCAGACCAATGGACATATTCTTGAGGACATGCTTTCCCACTGGGGTCTGAAGCCCGTGGTGGTCACCGATGGAAAGGCCGCCCTGAATGCCATGAAACAGGCCCGTAAGAAGGGGCCCCCGTTTGGACTGATCCTCCTGGATGCCAACATGCCGGGAATGGACGGTTTCGATGTGGCCCGTGAGATCAATGACGACCCGGGCCTCGTCGGGAGCATCATCATGCTTCTGGAGGCCGCCGATCTTCAGAACAGCAGGGAACACTGCCGAAAATTGGGACTCATGCACTGTCTTACCAAACCGATGACCCACTCGGAGCTCTTTGACCTGCTCATCAGTTTGCCCATGACCTGGGCCGAAGACCTGGAGGAAGCCCCGACCCCTGACACACCGTCAACCCCTGACCAGAAATCACCTGCTCAAACACGCCATCCGGTCCGGCATCTGAAGGTTCTGCTGGCGGAAGACAATCTGATCAATCAAAAATTGGCTGTAGCCATCCTTGAGAAGATGGGACACTTCGTAGCCGTCGCCAGCGATGGTGAGGAGGTCCTGGCAGCGCTGGAGGAAGACACCTATGACCTAGTGCTTATGGACATTCAGATGCCCAAACTGGACGGCCTGGAAGCGACCCAGGCCATCCGTGAGCGGGAGCGGCAGACGGGCCAGCACCTCCCGATCATTGCCATGACGGCCCATGCCCTCAAGGGCGACCGGGAGCGGTTCATGGCCGCAGGCATGGATGAATACATTCCTAAGCCCATACACATCGGAAAACTGCGGGAGGTCCTGAGCACCGTAGCTGAGCAGGTCATGAAGAAGGGGCAGCGGATGGAACTTGATCCGACTTCAGAAAAATCCATCAACCTCGATCAGCTCAAGCAAAGCATTGGCGATGATACGAGCCTGCTGCTGGAAGTCATAGACATCTTTACCGATACCGGGCCCGCCATGTTAACCGCCATCAAGGCAGCGTTGGAGGCGG
This sequence comes from Fidelibacterota bacterium, assembly GCA_022563485.1. Lineage (GTDB taxonomy): Bacteria > Fidelibacterota > Marinisomatia > SCGC-AAA003-L08 > TS1B11 > JADFNF01. Next base: position 2,704 of record JADFNF010000033.1, read on the forward strand.
AAGATGCCCAAGCGTTAGAAAATACTGCCCACGCCCTCAAAGGGTCTGCCGGGAATTTCGGCGCCCAGGCCGTGATTCGTCTTGCGGCAGCCTTAGAGGACCTCGGCAATAGAGGTAGCCTGGCCGGGGCACCGGAGCTGCTGGAAGAGTTGGGACATGAGCTGGACGCCATGCTCGCAGCGCTAAAGGAGATCAAGGAGAATACACCGGTCTAGTTGGGACAGCTGCCGGTTTTGTCGCGAGTAACTCTAACCGTGACAGGTAAGTGATCATATGAAAAAAATGCTGGTTGAACGATGTGACCGTTCATCGCGTGCTGTTCAACAGGTACTCGAATCTGATGGAAACACGATCATGTCGATGGGCACTGGGCAGGCCGCGTTGTCTCTACTTGCCCAGGACGCCACCATCGAAGAGCTGACCAGGGATGAGTAATCATGGACCCTACGGCCGGCTCAAGGATGATCCTGATCACCGGGTGATGGCTCATTGGGCGACCATCGCCGCCGGGCAGCCGAAGCCATGCCTTTGATCCTGGTCGTTGACGATTCGTCGTACCAGCGCCGCGTGATCTGCGACATGGTCCGCGAGGCCGGATACGAAACCCTGGAGGCCTTCGATGGTGAGGATGGGCTTGAAAAAGTCGCCACCGGCCGTCTGGCCTGCGCCCTGGTCGATCTGTTGATGCCGGGGACAGGGGGTCTGGAACTGCTGGAATCGCTCAAAGACCAGGGATCGAGCCTCCCCGTCATTATCCTCATGGCGGATGTCCAGGAGAGTATCCGTAAGAAGTGTATGCAGTTGGGAGCCGCTGCCGTCGTCACCAAACCGGTGGATGCTGCGGTGCTCATCCCTGCCATAGGCCAGGCTCTGGATCGGGACAGGTCGTAGCGCCAATGCGTGAGTGCCTGCCCGTGAGCATAAACACCCGGTCATTCAAGGTCTGCTTGAGGTGGAGCGCGAAAGATCGCTCCCTCCCGGGCAACAGGGCCTTACGAGCAGACCGGGCCTGCCCGTAACTGAAGGAGGGCGACAATTATCTAACCTTTCGCTGAATTATTGATAAATAATCGTAAGTTGGCTGCAGCATGTTGCCTATCAATCTTCTGGTTGTCGAAGACCATTCCATCATACGAGCAGGAATCTGCGCTCTTCTGAAGAATATTGCCAGTGTCACTATCATTGGGGAAGCAAGCGACGGCTACGAGGCGCTGGAGCTGGTCGATAGCCTAAAGCCGGATGTGGTCTTCATGGATATCTCCCTGCCAAAATTAAACGGCTTGGAAGCCACCTCACGCATTACCCAGGAATATCCTTTTGTGCGGGTCATCATTCTGTCCATGCACGCCAGCGAGGATTACGTCCTGCAAGCCCTCCGTGCCGGCGCTTCAGGTTACCTGTCAAAAGATGCCGATACCGATGAACTGGAAAGTGCGCTCATTGCCGTCACCCAGGGTAAGACTTACCTTAGTCCGGGCATTTCCAAACACCTGGCCAACTACGTACGGGGGATTGATGAATATAGCAGTCCCCTTGATCGGCTCACAACCCGGCAGCGAGAGGTCTTACAGCTTCTTGCCGAAGGGTGCACGACAAAACAAATTGCCGGTATACTCAATAGAAGTGTCAAGACCATTGAGACCCATCGGACCCAACTTCTGAAAAAAATCGATGTTCACGACATTGCCGGACTGGTACGCTTCGCTATTCGTATGGGCGTCGTGACCGCCGACCAGTAATTCCGTTCCCTCCCCTCCCCTGGCCGTAATACGCTAGCTGCTCATTTCGATTACCGCGCGGTCTGTAAAGTTCCATCATATAATGGAAATAAATATCCTATCAGGCATTTACTGCAACATTTTCAGGATTGCCCCGATTGCCCATGGAAATTAGATGTTATAACATGCATCAGAGCCGCCACGAGCTTGAAGATATTCAATCTATCCTTATTTTATTCCTGACAGCGGGTATACGGCCATCGGTATCCGGCTGGTGAAATGGAAATAGAGATTGTTTTGTCAGTGGTTCAGGTATGGTCTATTCAGATAAGAGTAAAGGAGTTACGGTACCATGAGAGGGATAATAAACCTATTTAACAACATGTCCATCCGGAGCAAACTGATCACGATCTTCTCGATCGTTTTCATTGTGGGTTTCGTTTTCAACTTCATCGTCGCCAGCAACAAACTGCGATCGGAATCGGAGAGTTACATTGTCCAGCAGGCCCAGGAACTGACCGCAGCCATGGAGGAGGTGCGTAATGGCATGGGCGCCATCTTTACCGCCAACATGTACAATATGCAGGAATTACTCGACGACCCGGACAAACTGTTCCTGGCGGTGCCGGTGGTACAGTCATTGATTGTAGGGGCAAAGCTGGCCGAGAATGCCGATTACAGCTTCAAGGCGCCGGCCTTTGACGCCCGGAACCCGGATAATACTCCCACGCAACTCGAGGCCCGCCTACTCAACAAAATGAAGGACGAAGACTTGGCCACTATCTGGGAAATCGACCGGGAGACCAATCAACTCCATTACCTGCGCAAGGTGGTCCTCGATGAGACCTGTATGGGTTGTCACGGCAACCTGTCCGAGAGTCTCACCGGCACCCTCACCGATCCCTTGGGATACAAGATGGAGGGCTGGCGGCCCGGGGATGTCCACGGCGCCTTTGAACTGATCATGCCCCTGGATCATATTGATGCGGCTATCAACTCAGCGGCCATCACCGGCGGTATTCTCGTGTCCGTCATCGTGGCCGCAGGTATCGTATTACTCTTTTTCCTAATCAACATTTTCCTCAATAGGCCCATCAACAAAATGATTGCGGTGCTCCAAGATATCGAACAGGGCGAGGGTGACCTCACCAAGCGTATCAATAGTCAGTCGAAGGATGAAATCGGGGAAATGGGACGACTCTTCGATTCATTCATGTCCAAATTACAGGAAATGTTCAAGAAAATATCTTCCAGATCGGAACAGGTGGGAAATGCTTCTGTACAGATCTCATCGGCTTCAGAGCAACTGGCCGCCGGCGCGGAGGAGCAGCAGGCCCAGCTCTCCGAGGTGGCTACCACGATGGAACAGATGAGCGCCATGATCCTGGAGGCCAGCAAGAACGCCAGTGAGACCCGGGAGAGCGCCCAGGCCACCGGCGCTACGGCTGACAAGGGCCGGGACGTGGTCTCCAGGACCGTCACCGGCTTTGAGACGGTGGCCAACACGGTGGAGCAGGCGGCCCAGCAGATCCAGGAACTTTCCAAGCGGTCGGAGGAGATCGGCAGCGTCATCGAGGTTATCGACGACATCGCTGACCAGACTAACCTGCTGGCCCTGAACGCCAACATCGAGGCGGCCCGGGCCGGGGATGCTGGTCGCGGGTTGCGGTGGTAGCCGACGAGGTCCGCAAGCTGGCCGAGCGCACTGTCAGCGCCACGGCGGAGATCGGCAAAATGATCGAGAGCATTCAAGGCGACATTCAGGGCGCAGTGACCTCCATGGAGAAGATCCAGAGCCAGTCCAAGGACGGCCTGGAGCTGGTGTCCCAGTCGGACACTTCCCTCCAGGAAATCTCCGAATCCATCACTGCGGTCGTCTCGGCGGTGGAGCAGATTGCGACCTCTTCCAATGAGCAAAGCAGTGGCGCCGAGGAGATCTCGAAGAACATTGAGGGGGTGACCACGGTAGCCAAGCAATCGGCCTCCAGCGCCCAGGAACTGGCCGCCTCCGCCGAACAGCTCAACAAGGAAGTGGCGGGTTTGAACCGGCTGGTTGGGCAGTTTAAGGTCTAGTGAACCTGAACGGGGGAATGATATGATGAGTCATCCCCATCGGAGAGCCACAATAATTATGGAGCCTTCAATGCAAAATTCTCTAGCACATGTTGCACTGCGCCAAATAACCAACGGAAGTAAAGCTGGGCGGCAAGACCGTGAATCTCATGCCGCCCAGCATGTCTCTGCTGCAACGAACCTCATCCACATCCAGGACCTGGAGTGCCTGGTACGAAAGCTGTGTGGAGCACTCGTTGGTTTCGCGGAACTGTCCAAAAGTATGCATGCCAACACACGGATTTTATCGGAATCCATCGGACAACTACGCCGAGGGTTAAATAGCATGAATGAATCAGTCAATGAAATAAAGATTGATTGACTCCCATGGCCAGATCGCCGGTCATGCTTGAGGGGGACGCACCTGTCAGCTACTTGAGGTAGGTGCTTTTCCCGAATACTTTCGAAGGACAATTAACCTAGGCAGCTGTGCTGGTTAGAAACGTTGTCATCAAAATCGAGACCGTAATAACAGGGCAACGACCCAACAAGTTATTTGGGGGATTTTGCAGAGATGAGTGCGCTTAGCAAATTCGCACGCGCGGCTACCCAACAACTCACGTTTCGCTATTTGTTTGCTCTGGGTATAATAGCCCTGGGCCTTGGAAGTATCCTGCTGCAGAGTTATAGCGTCTATCAGAAGCACTATGTGATCCGGGTTAACCTGGCTGTTCGTCAGGGAATGCTGTCGCAACGGATCGGTTTGCTCGCTCATCACCTTGCCGGAAGTAGCCCTGGCAATGAGCGGAGGAGAATGCGCCGGGAACTCCTGAGCGCCATCGATGCCATGAGACTAGGTCACGAGGCTCTCGTGACCGGTGAGATCGATGGCGAGCCGTTGGCTTCAACCCCGTCAACGGTGGAGGATCTATACTTTCGTTCACCGGCCTACCTTGATGAGAGAGTACGGACCTTTCTCGAACAAGCCGGCAAACTGGCCAGGCTGTCCGATGCGCAGTTCCCTGTCAGCGATTCAGAACTCAGCGCGTTTCATCCCTTTGCAATCGCAACAATATTAAACGATCTTGATGCTGTTACCCGGGAATTTGAAATAGCAGATGAGGGGTCCGGTCGCTCGCACGTCATATCAGAGGGCCTGAAGATAGTGGGTATCCTCTTGGTGCTGGTATTCATAGCTCTGGTAATTTTACGGCCGATGGTTCGTCGTCTTCAAATCGAGGTCATTGAGCATAAAAAATTATCCGCTGCTGTAGAGCAAAGTCCCGTTTCTGTTATCATTACCGATACTGCGGGCAGGATTGAATATGTAAATCCAAAATTTACCCGATTGACGGGTTACTCGGCAGAGGAAGTTGTTGGGAAAAACCCGCGCGTATTGCATTCGGGAGTACAGTCGGAGGAGTTTTACAGGCAACTTTGGGACACGATCACTGCCGGGAAAGTATGGCGGGGTGAATTCTGCAATAAGAAGAAAAATGGTGAGTTGTATTGGGAGTCAGCTTCGATTTCATCCGTAAAAGATCCCGAAGGAGGGATCACTCATTATCTTGCCGTGAAGGAGGACATTACCGAGCGTAAACGCGCGGAGGAGGCGTTGCGTAAAAGTGAGGCCAAGTACCGATTGATTACCGAGACCGCTTCAGATGTCATCATCACAATCAATGAAGAGAGTGAGATATTGTTTGTCAATCGAGCGGCAGAAAATATTTTTGGTTATACGATAGAGGAAATGCTCGGTCAATCCCTTACGATGTTGATGCCAAATCTGCTAAATCGCAGACCTGAAAGTGCAGGGAAACAATATTTAAGTAACGGTAGGAAGCGCAGCGCCTGGGCAGCTGTAGAGAGATCCGGGTTGCATAAAAGTGGTAAGGAGCTCTTTCTAGAGGTCTCTTTCAACGAGTTTGAAGAAGATGGCCGGCGCTATTTCACCGGAATCCTACGGGACATCAGCCAGCAAAAAACTGCTGAAGCGGAAATACTCAGGACCCAAAAATTGGAATCTCTGGGTATATTGGCTTGTGGCCTGGCCCATGATTTCAACAATTTCCTGACGATCATCCTGATGAACATTTCTAGCGCGCGTTTGACCGCCAAGAAGAATTCAAAAATCCAGGAAGTTCTTAAGGCAGCGGAGCGTGCCATTGATCGTGCCAAGGCCATTACACGCCAGTTATCCACTTTTACCCGGGGCGGCAAAACAAGGAAGGATACCGTCTACCTGACGCCACTCCTGAAAGAATCGGTTAAATTTGCCCTCCACGGCACCCGGGTGTTGCCGGAATTTCACATCGAGGATGATCTCAGCCCGGTCCATATTGATTCAGGCCAGATCAATCAGGTGATCAACAATCTGGTCATTAATGCGATGCAGGCGATGCCCCAGGGGGGCCGGCTCATGATCTCCGCCTCAAATGTGACCTTCAAAGGGAAGGTTCCCCCGGGGCCCCTCAAGACAGAGAAGTACGTCGAGGTTGATGTTCAGGATGCCGGAGTGGGTATTCTCCCTGAGATTATCGGCAAGATCTTCGACCCCTATGTTACATCCAAAAAGGAAGGGACCGGGCTCGGGCTATTCTCCTGCTTCAGCATTCTTAATCAGCATCAAGGATGGATCAAGGTAAAGTCAGAGCTGGGACAAGGCAGTACTTTCACCTTTTATTTACCGGCCATATCTGAACCGGCACCCGCCGAGAGCTGACCTAGCCTTACTTCTTTGGACCACTGTTAAAGTTTGGAAATTCGGTTTCAATTGACATGTAATCTACAGGTAATAAACTCATTCAGGGTAGTTCGTGATTGATTGGAAGTACTCCTTCAGGACCCAGTAGACATCGGCTCTGGTTTAAGAAGGAGTTGCCGGTAAAGCGGTAGTACTGTTCGTCGACTACCAGCAGGTCCTCGACGATAATCTGGGCGGTAACGGTTGCCTTTGTCATTACCGTTCCGGTTCAGGAAGCGGGCCTGCAGGCTATGCTTGAGGGTCTTGTTTTTGATCCGGCCGTAACGCCGCAGAGCTGCTGCCGACGCGAAATGATCGTGGGTATCCCTGTTGACGAACATGAGTTGGCCGTTGTCAAAGCCACCGCTTCCACCTGGTCTTATTTTGCCCCGTTCATGATCGGGTTACGAGTCCGGCGGAGGGCTAATAATCACAGCTTTCGATGTCACGGTGACCCAAACCTGATCTCACCGCCGAAAAATTAGGTTACGCTTGAAAGAGCCCAAAAACTTCACGGGGCAGATGATCCGCTGGGCTTCTTGCCTCATAGGACTCTGACACTTGGTTTCAAACTTTAAGTCCGCCACGTGATGAGTAGAAACAAGGAAGGGAATAGCTTAGGCCGTTGGCGTATCCTCGGGCAGTTCTAGTATCATCCGATATGCAGACAACAAATGGGAGGGACTACTCATACCGTTAGCCACTCCCGCCAGAAGGAGCCGAAACGTGCGCCAGAGCGCTTCGCTTGTCTGCTTAATAACGTCCTCTTTCTTTTGCACCCAACGCTCGAGCCCTTTCTTGCTCCAGAGGTAATAGTTACGACGATCATTATAAAGGGCAACGATCTCGAAGGGTGACTTTCTTATGGCGTCAATGAATTGAGGCATGTACACTGCCCGAAACGTTCCCGGCCAAACATACTTGGTGGTGAAGCTGGAGGTATGAAATGACTTCTTTGCAACGGCAAAGTCCATATAAATTCGCCCGCCGGGTTTCACGAGGCTGGGGAGTTGATCCATTACTCGCTGATAATCCGATAAGTCCTCAAGCACGCCCATCAAGACGATGCCGTCATACTTTTTGGAGGGTTGAAAGGAGAAAAGGTCTTGGTACATGACCTTTGCGTTGAAGTTATTTTCCTTAATCAAATCATCAACGTATTGCTTTTGGTCCCTAGATAAAGTGATTCCAGTAACCTGAACCTTCTTGCGCTCAGCGAAACGCAAGAATCCGCCCCAGCCGCAGCCGATGTCTAGTACAGAGTCACCGGGCTTGAGGCGCAACGATTGGAAAGCAGTATCCAATTTTAGTTCGGCACCAGCTTCCAGGCTGGTTTCCTCGCTCTCATATATCCCAGGGGTATAGGTATGATAATCGGCATCTATGAACGTCAATTGGATGTTGTTTAAATCATAATGCTTCGCAATCCATTGCGGGTTAAGTCTTTCCCTACCGAACAATATGGGCGCAATTCGCCTCCAATTCTTGATCAGAATGTTCCGATCGGAAAATGCATGCCGAAGGGATAGGGCCTTTATGAAGTCCCCTTCTATATCAATATCACCCCTTATATAGGATTCCGCCACTTTCAGCTCGTTTAGCGATTTGATAGCCTTAAGCCCTGCTTGATTTCGTATATACAAATCGAAGACATGTTCATCACCCCCTATGGGGATGCTTTCCCCATCTTCGCTATGTATCGCGAAGGAGAACGGTAACTTTGTGCTTTTAGCCAATAATCCTGTTACGTATTTAAATACCATATTATGCCTGCCGAGGCCAATATTCGCCTTTGTGCCGACCACTTGGTCACTTCTGGTATCTTGCATCAGACAAACCTCCAATCAAAATGCAGCAATCTCTGCTTTTGCAGCAAGTTTATGTATTATCACCGCCATTACTGCCATACTTTTTCTATTGTTGTCGTCTACTTCACTCATGGGAGACTTCTTTTGCCTCCTGGTAACCTGAGACAGGTGGCACCCCATCCTTACGGCCTTACGCTAAGCCCGGATGGGACGGTGGCCGTTACATCGAATCCAGGGGTCTTCCCTTAGGCTTCGGCGAAATACTTCTGCACGTTAAGTCCGCGCCCCATGTTATCTGCACTATCTTGAAAGAATTGGTGTACTTCGGTCACCAAGCGGGAAATGTAAATTCCGGAGGGGATCCCATGCTGTGATAAATCCTGAAGGTGTCCCGTAGCGGCGATAGCCTGGTCCGGGCAATCTCGGGCCTGGAATCCTAGAGAACCAGTTAGCGACATTTCCTAGACGTCGACTATCCTCACTTCAGAGAGTGGGACTCATGCAAGTTAGAGAGTTTGTCCGCCTGCAGACTCCAGCAAGTGGCGTAGTGGAAATAAATTCGGCCTTGAGTGGACCTACGATATAAGCATGAGCTCTGGCGACCTATTTGGGTGGGGGCGGATCGTGAAAGGCGCGAAAGTGTGTCGTAGCTACATTCCTGTAATACTTCTGTTTTCTATCATTCTGTTCATAGGGCTAGTGATCATGAAGCCTGCGACGACGACAGAGACTGCCCCTATCAATGACCGAGCTGTCGATATGTACGCAGAGCTGCTTGCCCAATTCGTGAACGATGAAGGGCTGGTTGACTATGGCAGCTTGAGGGATGACTCCTCTCTCCTCAAACCATTTGTCCAATTCATTGCTGCCGTGAGCCCTCGCAGTCATCCAGACCAATTCCCCTCTGAAAATCATGCGAAGGCTTACTGGATCAACGCATACAACGCCCTCACCATGTGGCGGGTAATCCGTGATGGCGTTCAGACGAGTGTGCGGGGAATCGATTTAGGACTGAAGTTCTTCGTGATCACCAAACAGGCGGTTGGAGGTGAGCAGCTTACCCTCTACACCATCGAAAACAGTATTTTGCGCAAGGAATTTAGAGACCCGCGGATTCACTTTGCCATCAATTGCGCTTCGGCTAGCTGCCCACTTCTCTCAAGCCGTCTGTTCGATGGCGAACACCTCGAGATACAGCTGGAAACAGCCGCCGTTAGGTTTATCAATGATACAAATAATGTATCTATCGATCCACTTAAAAAGATCGTCTTAGTTAGCCGCATCTTCAAGTGGTATGCACGGGATTTTGGCGGCTCCGCCGAGGAAGTTATCCAGTTCATTGCTACCTATCACCCTGCCTTGAAAGCGGACCTGGAACAGCAGGATGGCACCCATTGGAAGCTGCGCTACCGCAAATATAACTGGTCGCTTAACGAGCAATCCTAAGCAGCGTTCGATCCAGTCTAGTCTGTATGCTTTTTCTGGCTTCATTCGATGAGTCAGATGTTTCTCCTGCCTCAGCAGCATTATTTTTATGGACTTGGTGAATCCGGGACTAACAAGACGGACTCATGTCAGATGGATTATGGGACCGTTATGAAAGATTGGGCTGGGAACCCCTAGATCATTGTACAACGAGGTCGGCACGCTGATGTCGGCTAGATAGATATCCCCAACCCACGGCTTGGCAGAAACCTGCAACAGTCCTTGTTTTGGCAGAGCCAAAGTCATGGTGACCTCTGCCATTACGGCTGGATCGAAGATTTCGCCGGTGTCGGCATCTAGCCCGGTAGAAATGTCTAGAGCGAGGATGGGGGCTGGATGGTCATTGGCAAGTCTGATGAGGTTGTCCGCAGGCGGCCGTGGGTCGCCGTTCAGGCTGGTGCCGATTATGCCGTCTATAATGAGATCAGTTTCGGGCAGTCCATGAATATCTGAAGCCTGAAGATCGGGGACACCTATCTTTTTGAGGATGGAAAACTGGTGGCCTGGCACTTCACCCAATTGACTCCTCGGCGCAGTAAGCACTACCGAGGCTTCCGCACCCCAATTGACCAGGTGACGGGCACATACGAGGGCCCCACCGCCATTTCCTCCCTTGCCGGCGAGGATGGTCACCCGTTTACCCACAGGATTCCCTGCAAGAAAACGCCAACTAGCAAGAAGGGCCAGGTTGAGTCCGGCGTTCTCCATCATCTGCAGTAAACTGATGTGATAGTGCTCTACCATCAATCGATCAACTTCAATCATCTGAGCGCGGGTGACGGCCCGAATCGACCGCAAGGGGAGCGACGGCATGATTGATAATGACCTGCCCATGGCTTAAAAGTAATGCCTAACCATGAATATCTCAAGGGGACTTAGATAATGGATAAAAATTGACAAATACTACCTGCTCGGGTCGTGAGATTTGATATCGAGTGTTCGGTGACAACTAAACCCGGGACATGAGAAATGTCCCGGTTAGTTTTAGACTCCAGTAGCTCACATTGCTTTGACGACGTACGATAATCTCAAACTACAATAGTCTCTTTGATGGTGATAATTACTCTTGGGTAGTCCCAAGGTTGAGCATGTCCGACGGCCAGATTAGCCCGTGTATGGCAAAGGCGATCAACTGCCGTATGTCTTTTCGTCGGGCTTAATATTTTTTTGATTCTAAGGTCAGTTCTGCAGAATCCGGGTGTTCATACCCTTCCCAGCTACCGGCCGCTTGAGCCGGGAGTTCTCCTTTTTCAACTCTTTATGACGCTAGGCTTGGCTAGTGCATGCCACCATGTTGATTGCTTCAACGATAGCAGCTCTGAACACCTATGCCGATCTGTCTAGCGGCATTCCCGATGGTTATTCCCTGGATGGGCAGTACTTTAGATTCCCTTAAAAGATGGATGATCTGATCAGGGGCGTATCGTCTTGCGGCCATGGGTCGCCTCCCTTATGGCTGCCAAATCCTAATTGAACAAGTGGAATAACTTTTTGGAGGCAGGTCAATGGAACATTTCATTTTGATGCTGGATCGACGCACGTTAACTTGATTTAAGAATACAGCCGCTTGAATCTTTAATGTTGCTATCCAAGACATCCGAATATGCTATCAGGCTGGTGCTGGGCCTGTCACGCCATCCCAGGGGTGAATACATCCCCATCAAAAAAATAGCTGATCAGACTGGCATTTCCTTTTTTCAACTCAGCAAAGTAGCCCAGCGGCTGATCAAAGCGCGTATCCTTGATTCCTACACCGGTCCCAATGGCGGTGTTGCCCTTGTCAGGCAACCATCCGAGATCAGGCTATACGATATTGTCTCAGCCATTGAGGGGCCAGATTTGTTTGACCGTTGCGTCCTGGGTCTAGAAGGCTGCGGAGAAGCCAACCACTGCCCCATCCACCGGTATTGGAAAAGTATCAAGGAACCCATCATGACCCTGTTCAGGGAAAAAAGTTTGGATGATTTTCCTGATTTGGAAACGGGTGACATCTTGCTGGAAAGTGAGGGTTTGTCCCCTGATTCGATTAGAACCTAAAAGGAAGGGAACGACCATGCAGGGCAGCACAAAGGGGAGGCTTCTCAGCGGCGCAATGATGATCATGATCGTTTCATCCGCGTGCTCGAATATCGCTTCCACCCCTGCAAAACGAGGTACTACCCCTTCCGCCCAGTCGCCGGGTCAACTGCTCTACAGCGAATATTGTATGCCCTGCCACGGGGTAACGGGGGCAGGCGATGGCCGGTTGTCTTATCTGCTTTATCCCAAACCCAGAGATTTCACATCAGGCCGGTTCAAATTGCGCTCCACCGTATCTGGTGAGCTACCCACGAACGATGACCTCGCCAAAATCATCGTGAATGGCATGCCGGGAACAGCCATGCCATCGTTCTACTTCCTGGATGCCGCGGAAATCAAGGCCCTGGTGGACCAAGTCAAACAGCTAGGCGGTTTTGCGGATAAGCTGCCCGTACCCGTGGAACTGCTCCCTCCCCCGGCGGAAACGGAGCGGCTGGTGGTATTGGGTAAGCAGCTGTACAGCGACCTGGGGTGCAACCAGTGTCACGGCAACACGGGCAAGGGAGACGGTCCTTCCGCCGGTTTGTTAATAGATGATTCAGGATACCCAATCCAGGTCCGGGATTTCACTCGCGGGACCTACCTGGGCGGGGGTAGCGTGGAAGATCTATACCTGCGCTTCGTAACCGGTATGACTGGCACACCCATGCCTTCCTATCTTGAGATCCTGGAGGATGTCGGTGAGTCGGATCAGGAGCGGCAGGAAATGCTGTGGGGTTTGGTCTATTACGTGAAAAGTCTGGAAACGGCCGATGCGCGGGCCGAGCGCAACATTCCACCCGTGGACGGTTCAATCTTTACTCAGAAGGTTGCCAACACACTGACAGAGGCCGACTTGAATAATCCCCGTGGCGCGGTTTGGA